>JANTFK010000057.1 GCA_024763595.1 Bacteroidales bacterium
GCCTGTTTGATCTTACTTTTGGCTTTGGAGGTGACCACCACATTGAGCCAGTCCATTTTTGGCTTCTGGTTCCTGGAACGAAGCACCTCCACTTTGTCACCGTTTTTCAGCTTATACCGGATGGGGACATTTTTTCCATTGACCCTCGCCCCCACACAGGAAGATCCCACATCTGTATGAATATCAAATGCAAAATCCAGCACAGTGGCATTATCAGGAAATTTTTTCAGATCCCCGTTGGGTGTGAACACAAAAATCTCTTTGCTGAACTGTCTTAGTTTCAGGTCCTCCATCAAATTGGATGCGTCCATATCGGTTGTTTCCAATGCCTCCCGTACTCTTTCGATCCACTGATCAATTCCGGCCTGCCCTTTGATCCCTTTATACTTCCAGTGTGCGGCCAGTCCGCGTTCGGCAATTTCATTCATCCGCCTGGTCCTGATCTGGACCTCTACCCATTCACCACCAGGTACCACCACTGTTGTGTGCAGTGACTCATATCCATTGGATTTGGGGGCCGATATCCAGTCTCTCAACCTGTCGGGATTGGGTTGATAATGGTCCGTTATGATACTGTATACACGCCAGCAGTCAGCTTTTTCCTTTTTCAACGGTGTATCAATGATGATCCGGATGGCGAATTTATCATAGATCTCTTCAAATTTAACCTTTTGTTTCCGCATTTTACGCCATATGGAAGAGATGGCTTTGGGCCTGCTTTTGATCTCATACCGGAATTTTCCCTTTTCCAGTTCAGCCCGGATGGGATTGATAAATTCCCGTATAAACCTGTTCCTGCGCGAAGTGGAGGCTTTCAACTTTTCTGCAATACGCTCATAGGCCTCATGTTCAAGAACACACATGGAGAGATCCTCCATCTCGGACATGACATTGTAGAGACCCAGCCTGTGTGCAAGGGGGGAGTATATTTCCTTCGCTTCGTTTGCAAGGGCAACCCGTTCCACCTCCTGCAGTTCCTCTCTCAACCGCATCAGGTAGAGCCGTTCGGCAATCTTTACCAGGATCACCCGAAAATCGGTAGCCAGTGTAAGGATCAGGTTACGCATGTTCTCTGCCTGTCCCCGTATGGTGGTGGTGTCCAGGCGGCCGATCTTCAGCAGTTCCCCGACCAGGTTGGCTGTCCGTTGCCCTACTTTGAGCTCAACCTCTTTCAGCGGAATGTTGTTGATATCAACACAGTGCATCAACAGGGCAGCAGAGAGGCCAATGGCATCCATGTCAAGTTCCTTAATTGTCATTTTTGCAAACCCTGTGGCGTATATGACCAGTTGCTTCCCCAGGTGGTATTGTGACTCTCTGGTATGTGATGAAAGGAAATCAAAGGCCCTCCTTACCAGCGCCATGGAGGGTTTGTCATATTCACTGCTGCAACTACGGAGGAGTCCCCTGAACTGGTTATGGATAATTTTCAGTCCCTCACTGGAATATGGGTAAGTGGTTTCCATGCCGGATCAATAGCATGTTAAAAATAGTTATTTTCTGCATGGAATAATAACTTCAAAACGCGAGCCTTTACCGGGCTCACTGGTGATGATCAATTCCCCTCCGTGCAGATATGTGAATTCACGTACCAGCATCAGTCCCATTCCTGCCCCCTTTTCATTGGCAGTTCCCCGCCGGGTGAACCCCCCGTCATGCAGAATGGTGTTGATCTGTTCCGGGGTCATTCCGATCCCTTCGTCCGTAATGGTGCAATGGGTCCTTTCATCTCTCTGTTTGGCGTCAATGGTAATCTTTCCTCCCGGGTTGGAAAATTTTACTGCATTGGATATCAGATTGCGGAAAATGATTTCCATCATGATCTGGTCCACTTTGCACGCGATGTTTCCAGCGAATTCGTTGTGAATGGTGACGCCCTTATTTTCAGCTGTTTCATCAAACAGGGCAATGCAGCTTGTCACCAGGTTATTCAGTTTAACCTCCTCCGGATGGAAGTGGCTTTCCCGCTCTTCCAGACGCGTCCAGTGGAGCAGGTTTTCCAGGAGCTCCAGCGAATAGGAAGCCGAGTGTTTCAAATTGCCCAGCAGCTTTTTCCTGTCAAATGTGCTTTTCCGGCCCGGGTTATTTTCCCCTGCCTGTTCAATACGGTTCAGCACCTCAACTGCTGTAAGCTGGTTGCCAATGGTACCCCGCAGGTCGTGTGCGATAATGGACATAATACGGTCCTTTGTCTTATTGAGATGATCGAGTTTCAGGTTCTGTTTGGTAATCACCATGTTCTGTTCCTCCAGCTTTTGGGAGGAGTGTCTCAGTTTTCGCATGAAATATACCACCAGCATCAACCCGGCAGCCATCAGGAATGTCAAGCCCAGGATGGAATAGAGAATCACGTTCCTTTTGCGCATCAGGGCCGTATTCAGGTTACTCTGTATTCTGAGGTTCTCATTTTCCTGCTGTAATTCCCTGGACTGGTGCCTGAATTCCATCTCCATGGCTATCTTTGAAATGGACTGATCCATCAGGCTATCCTGATAGCGGTGATGTTGCAGCGCATAATCGTAGGCGGCGCGGTAATTCCCCCTTGCTGCTGCAATCTCTCTTTTAATGCGGAACCCTTCAGCCATATGTTCCAGCGTATGTATCTGTGAAGCGATGTGAAGGGCTTTGTCTGTAACGCTTTCGGCTGTCCTGTACTGCCTGTTATGAAGATAGATGTTCCCCAGCCCCAGGTAGCAACGGATCAGACCCTCCTGGTCGCCCAGCTGCTCTTTTTTCTGCATGGCTTTGTTAAAAAGCTCAATTCCCTGGTCATAAGCGTTCATCATGGTGTAAATCTCCGCTTTGTGGATATTACAGTTGGAAATGACCCGTTCGTCACCCAGATCCTCTTTTATCTTCATCCCCCGGTCCACAAATTCGAGCCCTTTCTCAGGGTCCCCCATATCGGCATAATTGGTCCCGATGTTGATCAGACAGTTTGAGAACTGAACGCGGTCGTTGAGGGTCTGGCAGACAACCATCGATCTTTTGTAGAAATCCAGGGCCTCTTCATAGTTTCCTATCTTGTTCTGGACCACACCTGCATTGGAGAGGCAGAGTGAAATATTCTTTTCATCATGCTCTCTCTCGGCAATTTTCAGGGCACGGTTATAATATTCCAGGCCCCGCTCATATGTGCCGAGGTAGACAAATACGTTCCCCATGTTGATATAGGCCTGACATATATCGAGGGCATATGTTGACGAATCGAGATAGAGGATCGACTTTTCATACATGGAAAGCGCATTCACATAATCTCCCTGGTTCTTATAGATGATCCCCAGGTTATTCAGGCAACGGCTGACACCAATCACAATGTTATTCCTCTGGTAGAAATCAAGGGCAGTGCTATAGTGATTGATGGCCTGGGAATAATCCGAAAGAAAAAGATAGGCATTTCCTTTCTCTTTGATGGTTTCATAATAGTTCAGGCGATCCTCTGACTCATTGAAGTATGCCAGCGCCCTGTCATAATTGATGATCGCCGCTTCATAGTATCCGCAGTCCGATTTTACTTTCCCGAGTATTTTATAATATATCCCCATCCTTCTTGTATCATGGAGATTTTCAGCAATTTGCCTTCCTTCTTCAAGGGAGGAAATGGCCAGGGCAGTGTCTGCAGCTTTTACCTCTTCGGCAATTTCAAACAAAAGGCGACACCGGATGGTATCGTGCAAATCCCCATCCAGAAGGGCGATCAGGCTGTCTGCCCTGATATGCTCCCCCGATACCGGATGAACCGGAATCAGTATCAGCAGCAATATAAACCATCTGCAGGTTTTATGCATGGAGGAGCGTTTTGCGGGGATAAATTTAAGAATATTTATTCCCTTTGAAATTTTCCATCATATTTGTAACGGTTTAAATTGTATTTACATGGCAAAAAAAGCTGCGATCCCGCCAGGCCACTGTCATGGCATTTCAGCTGGGTGATGGTTTTACCAATATGATCACCCCTACCTCACCGGTACTGATAGGAGTGCTGGGAGTGGCAAAGATCCCCTATGAAAAGTGGTTGAAATGGGTACTTCCATTTATGGTATTGCTGATCCCCACGGTAACCATGAACCTGAATGGTTTCTGACTACCCATTTTAATGCCAGCATGAAAAAGCGTAAATTTGCCTGCATGTCACCGGTTATACACTTTCCCAACCAGCCCCTGGCCGACCGCATGCGGCCCGTAACCCTGGACGACTTTATCGGGCAGGAGCACCTCGTGGGGAAAAATGCAGTGATACGTAAAATGGTGCAATCCGGTTCCCTCAGTTCCTTTATCCTTTGGGGGCCGCCCGGTGTGGGCAAGACAACGCTGGCCACCATTATTTCCAAACAACTGGACCGGCCCTTTTACAGTCTGAGCGCCGTACAATCGGGAGTGAAAGATGTGCGGGAAACCATAGAGAAGGCAAAGAAGACGCAGTTTTTCAATCAACCCAACCCGGTACTCTTCATCGATGAGATACACCGTTTTTCAAAATCCCAGCAGGATTCCCTGCTGGGAGCAGTGGAACAGGGCATTGTCACCCTGATCGGTGCGACAACTGAGAATCCCTCTTTTGAGGTGATATCCCCCCTGCTCTCACGCTGCCAGGTATATGTGCTGAACAGCCTTTCGGTGGAAGATCTGACCAGGTTGCTGGAACGTGCCCTGACCAAAGACAGTTACCTCAAACGTCTCTCCATCAGCATAAGAGAGCAGGAGGCCATGCTCCGGTACTCGGGCGGGGATGCCAGGAAACTGCTCAATACACTGGAACTGGTGGTAAAGGCTGAATGTTCCGACCCGGGTTTTACTGAAGAGCGGACCATTACCATCACCAATGAGGTGGTGAAGGAGCGGCTTCAGGAACAGATGGCCCTCTATGATAAAAATGGCGAGGTACACTACGATATCATCTCGGCCTTTATTAAATCGATCAGGGGAAGTGATCCCGATGCTGCCGTGTACTGGCTTGCCAGGATGCTGGATGGCGGTGAAGAGATCAAATTTATTGCACGAAGAATGGTTATTCTGGCTTCGGAAGACATTGGCCTGGCCAATCCCAATGCACTCCTGATGGCGACCAGCTGTTTTCAGGCCATACATATGATCGGAATGCCGGAAGCCCGGATTATACTCTCCGAAACAGCCATTTACCTGGCATCGTCGCCCAAAAGCAATTCAGCCTATATGGCCATAGATAAGGCCCTGGATCATGTAAAAAAGAGCGGTGACCTGACAGTGCCGCTTCACCTGCGAAATGCACCTACCCGCCTGATGAAAGAGATGGGATACGGGGAAGATTATAAATATGCCCATAACTACAGTGACCATTTTGTCGGGGAGCAGTACCTGCCCGGCCAGGCAAAAGGGGAACAGTTCTATATCCCCGGGGATAATCCACGGGAGGAGGAGATGCGGAGGCGGCTTGAACATTTATGGAAGGAGATGAAATCCTATGGAAAAAAGAAATAAACTGGAGCAGGCCATTCCCTCCCTCCGGCACAATGACGGTAATGCCTTCCTCCTGATTGCGGGGCCGTGTATAATTGAAGGCAGGGAGATGGCCCTGCAGATTGCAGAGACCATCTATTCCCTTAGTGAGAAGTACAAGATCCCATTTGTCTTCAAAGCTTCCTACAGGAAAGCAAACCGCTCACGCCTCGATTCCTTTACCGGGATCGGGGACGAAAAGGCTCTAAAGATCCTGGAAGAGATCGGAAAACAATTCCCGGTTCCGGTCATAACCGATGTTCATACAGCCGGGGAGGCGGTTATGGCTGCATCTTATGTGGATGTATTACAGATCCCTGCATTCCTCTGCAGACAAACGGACCTGCTGGTGGCGAGTGCCAAAACAGGTAAGAGCATCTCCATTAAAAAGGGGCAGTTCCTCTCCCCTGATGCCATGAAATTTGCGGTGGACAAGGTGGTGGAATCGGGGAATAAAAAGGTATTGATCACCGAACGCGGCACCACGTTCGGGTATCAGGATCTGGTTGTGGATTTTCGCGGCATCCCAGTCATGCAACAATTTGGTTTCCCGGTGGTGCTGGATGTTACACATTCGCTTCAGCAACCCAACCAGGAGAGCGGGGTTACAGGGGGAACACCTGCCCTGATTGAGAACATGGCCCGGGCAGGCATTGCCGTGGGGGTTGACGGTATATTCCTGGAGACCCATCCTGATCCTGCTCGTGCCCGGTCGGACGGAGCCAATATGCTCCCTTTGCATCAACTGGACCGGCTCCTCAGTAAATTGATCCGCATCAGAGATGTAATAATAAATATGTAACTTTGGCACTTATCCAAAAACCTTGTAACCATGCGCACGTTGCTCATTTCTGTTTCGATCCTTGCATTTACCTTTTCGCTTTCCCATGCACAGAACCTGGATAAGATTCTGGAGGCCCATTATAAGGCTGCCGCACAGGAAAAAGTAAAGAAGATAAACACCATTGTTACTACCGGTAAAAATAAATATGCGATGGCAGGGATTGAATCCACATTCACCCTTTACCAGGCCAGGCCCAACAAACTGCGGGTTCAGGCTGAGTTCCAGGGTTCACAGGTTATTCAAACCTATAACGGGGAGACCGGCTGGATGTATGCACCTGCCATGGGAATCACTGCACCGCAGCAGATGAGCAATGATGAATTGCAAACCATTTTGAAACAGGCAGAGTTTGAAAGTCCCCTCTGGAATTATAAAGAGAAAGGAAGCACCTTAGAGATGGAGGGGACTACCGAGGATGGTGCTGCCGATCTGCTGCAACTCACCAGTAAGGATGGTAATGTGATGCATTTGGGTGTTGACAGGAAGAGCCATCTGATCACTTCCATTAAAACCACCCGTGTGCTGGGGGGATCGGAAGCAGAAATTGAGATCAACATGAAAGATTACAAAAGCGTAAAGGGTATCCCTGCACCGCACTACATTGTCACAAAAATGGGGGGTGAAATTCTTACTACCGTTAACATCGAATCGATCAAGTATAACCAGGAACTCGACCCGGCCCTGTTTGAAAAACCGGTTATAGAATAGACAAAAAAATGCAGTAGCTGGTAAGCCGGGTTCTGTAACCTGTTTGCACAGGCTTCCTGTCATTTTTCTAAGCGGCCTACCCCCCGGCAGAAGCGGGTTACTTTTATTATGCCGGTATACATGGCCTTACAGCCCCCAGGACAAACAGCTGTCACGGTCACCCGCAACACTGGTGGGCCCTTACCCCACCTTCTCACCCTTACCCCCGAGAGGGCGGTTGTTTTCTTCTTTGTTCCCATGCCCTCACGGACATCTGTCTTTCGACAGTGGGGTACCCTTTGCTGCCCGGACTTTCCTCTGCAGGCTTTTATAGCTGCAGCGACAGGATCAACTACTGCAAGATTTGAAAGGTTCTCTGCAAAATTAGTTAATTTTGCGGTCTTACGGACATTTCATGGCAAACAGCAGGAAGATTTCCATTGAGCAATACAGGTATACGCTGCCTGACTCGAAAATTGCCCGCTACCCGCTTCCACGAAGGGACCGTTCCAAACTACTGCTTTATAACAGGGGGAAGATATCCCACCGTCTGTTCAGCGAACTGCCCGAAGTCCTGCCAGCCGGGGCGTGGCTGGCTTTTAATAACACCCGGGTCATACAGGCCCGGTTGCAATTCAGGAAGCCTACCGGAGCCCGGATCGAGATCTTCTGCCTGGAGCCCCTGGAGCCTGCCGATTATCAGCAATCTTTTCACTCCACCTCGGGCTGCAGCTGGCATTGCCTGGTAGGAAATGCGAAGAAATGGAAATCGGGCCCTGTTCACCTTACCACAACCATCAGGGGTGAGGAGATCACCCTGTATGCGCTAAAAAATGATGAGAAGGGAGATGGATATTCTATCACCTTCCACTGGGACGATGAGCGGTTTTCTTTTGGTGAAATCATTGAGCAATCGGGCAGCACACCCATCCCTCCATACCTGAAAAGAGAGGCCGAAGAGGGTGATAAGAAGCGTTACCAGACCATCTACAGTCAACTGGATGGCTCGGTGGCTGCTCCCACTGCAGGTCTCCATTTTACCCGGGAGATGATGGAGAGAATGGAACATGCGGGGATCCGTTTTGCCGGGCTTACACTGCATGTGGGTGCAGGGACCTTTGTCCCGGTTAAATCGGAAAATGCCAGGAAACATACCATGCATTCGGAGCAGGTGGTGGTTTCCCGGGCATTCATCAGGGAATGGATCCGTAACCTGGATGGCCTGATTGCTGTGGGAACCACCACCACACGGAGCCTGGAATCACTCTACTGGCTGGGTGTAAAGCACCTCTCCGGAGGGCTCTCCGGAGAAGAAAACCCGGAAATTATACAGTGGGAGAATGAAAAGCTTCCGGCAGGCTATTCCCTGCAGGAGAGTCTGCTGGCATTGCTGGCCTACTGTGACACATACGATCTGGATCAGATCTGTTTCTCAACCCGGTTGATGATTGTGCCGGGATATCATTTCAGGACCATCAGCGGACTGATCACCAATTTTCACATGCCCGGAAGTACGCTGCTGTTACTGATAGCAGCCTGGATCGGCGATGACTGGAAAAATGTGTATGAATACGCCCTGCGTAATGATTTCAGGTTCCTGAGCTACGGTGATTCATCACTGCTGCTCCCCGGAAGAGCGAAGCAGTGACGCAAACCCTTCAATATCACTTTCCGTGGTATCAAAAGAGCACATCCATCGCACTTCAGAGCGTTCCTCATCCCACACATAGAAGAAGTAGTGCTCCTGCAACCGGGGTATGATGCCCGGAGGTATGCGTGCAAAGACAGCATTGGACTCAACCCGTTGCGTCACTTCAACTCCCGGGATATCCGCGACGGCCATGTGGAGCTTCCGGGCCATCAGGTTGGCATGGGCGGCATTCTTTTTCCAGAGATCATCCTGCAGGAATGCATTGAACTGGGCGGAGATGAACCTCATTTTGGATGCAAGCTGCATGCCCTGTTTCCTGCGGTATTTAAAATCTTCACCCAGGGTTTTGTTAAAAAACACGATGGCCTCGCCATACATCATCCCGTTTTTGGTTCCTCCGAAAGAGAGAATGTCCACCCCCACCCCTCCTGTCATTTCATACAGGCAACAATCCAGTGACACCGCTGCATTACTGATACGGGCACCATCCATATGCAGGACCATTCCGTGTTCATGGGTATAGTCTGCAATATCCCTGAGCTCTTCCAGCGAATATACCGTACCCATTTCTGTAGCCTGCGTAATGGATACCACCCTGGGCTGGACATGATGTTCAAAACCGATGCCCTGCATTTGGCCGGCAATCTTCTCTACGGTCAGCTTTCCATCCGGTGTATCAACGGCAATCAGTTTGCAACCGGTAAACTTTTCCGGGGCACCGCATTCATCCACCTGAATATGTGCCGTAGCAGGCGATATGACAGCATGAAAGGGCTGGGTAGCCGAGGCAAGACCCAGCACATTTGCTGCCGTACCGGTAAAAACGAAGAAGACCCCGGCATCTTCCCCGAAAATCTCTCTGAACCGGTTCATGGCCATGGCGGTAACCGGATCATCTCCATAGGCGATCACATGTCCTTTATTAACAGCCACCATGGCTTCCAGAATGTGCGGATGCACACCTGCATTGTTATCACTTGCAAATCCGCGTGACTTATCCGGTTTTACCATCGTTTCGGGTTTTTGGTTTCATCTGCTCTCCAATTCACGAAGATAAACATTCTCTGTTTTTTTGCCACCATTAAAGCTCAGCGGAGCACCATACAGAATCCTGCTTTTTTTCCTTTCTTTGCAACATGGAAACTGCAAAACGCGTTACTTGCTAAGGAGCGATACTGCCATGAGATATGCATTGTTGTTTATTACACTCTCTTTCAGCATGGTCTCATGCTACAGGGAGGTGTATTCGCTGGAACCTGATGCAGAGCGCTTCAACCTTCAGGTAACAGCGGAGACACAAAGCTTCATATATGAAAGCAGGGATACAAGTTATACCATCGAGGATCCGGAGTTGCGTCTTTTTTTAGATGACCGCCTGCTGGAGCTGAGAGAGATCAGGGTAAGGGGGAAAAGCGCACTCAGGTTCCAGCGAAAGAGCTATACGGTATTCCTTTCGAAACCTGTTTCCATTGCGGACAGCCGAGGCAACGGGGTGAAGGAACTATCCAGGTTCAAGCTGCTTGCCCTGACCATGGATTTTACCTATATCGAGAACCGTACCGGTTTTGGCCTGCAGGAAAAGGCCGGTGTGATGCCCCTGTTCTACAAATTTGTGGAGTTCAGGATTAACGGTGAAACGCAGGGGGTATATCTGTTGATCGAAGATCCGGAGCGCTATTACAGGGATATTGGAAGTGAATTTATCATCCGCAGGGGATATGACCACCGTATTGATGACAGTGATTACACCCCCTCATCCTATTATATTACACCCGAAGTTTACACCTCCCGGTTCAGGGAAATATACAGCCTGCTCAGAACGCACCAGGGAGAAGATCTGTACCGGGAGTTATCCGCACGGCTAAACCTGGATCTCTATTTCAGAAAGATCGGAATCGATTACCTGCTCAGGAACGGTGATTATACCGATGAACTGTTTCTCTACTCCCGGGTGGAGCAGGATACCATACGCTACTATCCTGTTCCATGGGACTATGACGATCTGTTTAATGCGGAACCCCATGAAGTGGGTACTCCATGGGGGCCGGGTACCGTTTTCGGAAAACGCTATTATGAAACGGTGGAGGATGTGTCCAATGTTGTGGGCAGTAAGCTGATCTTTTCCATTGAAGATGACCTGGACTATACCATTGCGCAGGACCCCTATCTTTATGCAAAATATGTGGAGGTACTTACAGGGCTCTTTCAGGAACTGAAAGCAGCTGACATTGACGAGATATTTGCTCAACTGGAAGATGAACTTTCAACGTTCTATCAATCGGAAGCGGTGATTGAGCAATCCTTCTATGATGTGCAACCCACCTCGCAGAAGATTTGGCAAGATAACATGAAGGAGAAAAGAGCTTTCCTGTTAGAGAGGCTGGCCGCCATACAACAACAATTGAACATAACGCCCTGATGAAGAGAGTTGCCTGCATGATCATATTAGTGGGATGGATACTCTCCTCCTGTAACAGAAGCATCAGTGGAACGGCGCTGGATGATCTGAAGGACAGGGAGGAGTATACCGGGAGCCTGGTTATTGATCCATCCGGATATATGGGACAGGAAGTGGACCATCTGCTGATCAACAGCGAGCATTACCCGTCAGACCAGGCTGTTCACATTTCCGATGCAGGATTTTACCGGATCGAGATCTTCAGGAGCGGAGCTGATCCCGCCAACCCGGATGTCATCCGGCTGGTAATCCTGGATAAAGAGCGGGGAGAAGCCGAGTGGGGATTGAAAAAATGGATTCCTGAAACAGCCGCCACCGGTGAAATGGACCAGCGGGAAATAACCCTGGTCTATCCACGCGTGGTTCCGGCAGGTGTTGATGTACCGATCATTGTCCTGAGTGAAGGAACGAGGGAACCTTTCAGCGATCTATTCCGGGCGGAAATCGCTTCCGTTGATTTTCTGATCAAACAGGGCTCCGGCTCGGTCCAGATACCCCCTGATGGTGTTCATGCAACGATCCTTACGATCGGTCAGCGCACCCTCCCTGTGGAAATCTCCGTGTCAGAC
>JANTFK010000058.1 GCA_024763595.1 Bacteroidales bacterium
AGGTATTCCACCTCCTCTATGCGTTTGCTCTCCCTGATCAACTGGAGCCTTTTAAGACGCTCCAGGATGGCATCCGGTTGTTGTTCCCTTTCAGCGGTTTCAAGCAGCACCTTTCTATAAAAGTGCCTGCCAATGACTGAGGCTAACCTGATCAAGGAACGTTCATCTTCTGAAAGTGAATCGATCCGCGCCATCAGTACCTCATGAATGGTTTCGGGGATGATCGCCGTATGTATCTTTTCCGATATCCTGAACTGATCCTCTTCCATGACGATCATCCCCCGGTCGATCAAATGCCGGATCATCTCTTCCAGGAACAGGGGATTCCCTTCGGTCTGGTCCTGGATCAATCTCTTGATCCTTGAAGGGATTGCTTTAATATGCAAAAGGTTTTTGATCAGTAACTCTGCGTGGTGATTGTCCAGGGGTTTCAGGAAGAGCTCTGCATGGCTCTTTTCGTACCTGTCTTTGATGGCAGACCTTAATGATTCACTGCTTTCGGGATAGTCGGGACGAAATAGATTGATAAAAAGGATGGGATGGGTTTCAGCCACCCGGTATAAAGACCTGAGTACCCTGAGTGTACTCTGATCGGCCCAGTGGAGATCCTCAATAATAAATACCAGGGGCTTTCGGGCAGAAGCCATCATGATCAGGGTCCGGAGGTTTTTAAGTATCAGTTTCTCCAGCCCTTCACCCATAAGGTCCTTCAACCGTTCAGCATGAGTCCCGGTCAGTTTCATTCCCATAAATGCGGCGATAAATGGGAGTACCTCTGAAGATTCTTCTTTGCAGATGGATTGCACAGAGCGTTCTAATCTGTAAAAGGCTTCCGTTTCATCATGTGTCTCCCGGATCCCTGCCAGGTTCCTGGTCAATTCAATCAGGGGGTGGAAGCTGAGGTTCTCCCCGGATGCCAGACCCCGGCCCTTGAAAACTTCAACCCGGCCGATAGCCTCATTTTTCTGGAATTCTGCCAGCAACCTGGATTTCCCGATACCAGCCTCCCCGATCACATTAACAATAAATCCTTCACCCTGGATTAATTTCATCAGGTAGTAGTGAAGCCGGTCCAGCTCTTTGTTCCGTCCTACCATATCAGATCTGATCAATGGGTCGAACTGTACGGTTTTCCGGATATCTCTGATGCTCTTCGAACGCAGCTCAAATACTTCCATATCCTCATTATTTCCGGATAATGCAGCATACTTCACGGGTGAAAAGTCAAATAGCTGATGGGTATGTTTGTATGTGCCGGGCCCGGCCAGCAGGGTACCATCCTTAGCATGCTCTTTCAGGGTGTGGGCAAAAACTGCGGCTTCTCCGATAATACTGAATGATCCCCCTTGATCGTTCCCGGATCGTTTTACAATTACAGTTCCTGTATTGATCCCGGTTTTTAACACTATGGGGATCGTAGGTGCCATCTGCGCATTCAATTGCTCTATCTCCTGATGTAAAGAGATACCGGTGTTAAGTGCCTGAACAGGAGCGTTCTCTCCTTTTCCCCGAATACCGAAAGAGATGGTTGCGCTGTGGTCCGTTTTGTCCGTGATGGTTCCTCCGAAGCGCAGGGTAATGGTGCTGATCAGCTCAAAACAGCGGGAGAGAATGGTATGTGCTTCTTCCTCCTGTACTTTAACCAACTCAGAAAATGAAGAGATCTCTGTGACCAGGATAGTGGCCAGGCGCCGTTCGGCCTGTCTCTTTTTTTCAGGCATTTCCAGGCGGTTGATATCTTCCTTTTTTGTCAGCATGTTTCGTACCCTGATCAGTTTATGGAGCAGCTCTTCGGCCGACTGAATACGTTCCTCTCTGTTTTTTCTCAGGCAGCGGTAGATAATCTCTTCCAGCGACTCCGGAATATATTCATTTATCTCTGTGGGGGGAAGGGGTGATTTATCCAGTATACTGTAGATCACAGCAGCATCATATTCATGATCAAAGGGGAGCACCCCGGTAGCCATCTCGTAGAGGGTCACGCCCAGCGACCAGATATCGGTGCGGTGGTCAACCTGCCGGCCCTCTGCCTGTTCGGGAGAGATATATGATATGGACCCCAGTACTCTTCCGGTTTGCGTGGAATCGTATTTGCCGCTTATTTTGGCCAGTCCGAAATCGAGGATCTTAACTGTTCCATCCCGGGTTATCAGGATATTTCCCGGCTTGATATCGCGGTGGATAATGCCTTTGTGGTGTGCCTCTTTCAGCCCTTCGGCAATGTGAATGACTATGTTGAATATTTCTATCAAAGAGAGGCTATCCCGCTCCATCCTCTTTTGCAGGGTCTCGCCTTCGTAATAGTCCATGCTGATGAACAGTTCTCCACCGGTAATTTCACCAATCTCATGGATGGTACATATATTTTGATGCTGAAGAGATGAAGCCAGTCGTGCCTCCCTCCTGAACCGATCTCTCATTTTGGGGTCACCCGAAGAATCATTTGATAATAATTTCAGCGCCACCAAACGCTTCAGGCGTGTGTCTTCAGCTTTATACACAATACCCATACCTCCCTGGCCGATCTCTTCGATAATGTTGTAATGATGGATTCTTTGCAGCATCAGGAACCACTGATTCAATGTAAGCTAAATATACAAAAAAAGAGATAGTTGTTCGTCAAATTTGTCGGGGAAGCCTTTACGCTTTACTCTGGTTGATCTGTTTCTTTTGCCCGGTTCACCGGATCGGCATCCAGGACAAACATACCCCGGCCGTGTGTGGCGATAATGATCATATTATCGCGGGGATGGATGGCCAGATCATGTACATAGGTACACGGCAGATCGCCCAGTACCTCCCAACTCTCGCCTGCGTTTTTTGAAACATACACGCCCACATCGGTGCCCAGGTAGAGGATGCTGTCCTTCTTCGGATCCTCCCGGATCACATTGACCGGCCCGGCCGGTATATTGGCTGAAATATCTTCCCAGCTATCTCCAAAGTCCCTGGATCGCCAGACATAGACAGCGGCATCATCATCCCTCCGGCCGGTCTGGGTTACATATAGCGTTCCGAAATCATGCATTGAAGCAACGATCCGGGAGACCCATCTGACAGGCAGCGGATCTTTACGGATATCTTCCCAGGTATCCCCCCCGTTTTTGGTACGCCAGAGCCTGCCATCATCGGTTCCGGCATAGAGCAGATCCGGATTGAATACCGACTCATCCAGGGCACTGATGGTCTGGTAACTGATATCGCCCTGTTTGACGGGGTCATTATACGTAAGATCCGGACTGATCCGTTTCCAGGTGCCTCCGCGGTCGGCTGACTTCAGAACAAACTGGACGCCGTGATAAACAATATCAGTGTTGTGGGAGGAGAGGATGGTAGGGGCCACCCACTGTCCCCGGAATGGCGGATCCTCCGGAAAAGTTTCGGGCAGTATCCATTCCTGGTCTTCGGGATACCCCTGTACTGTTGCCCTGGCCAGTTTTCCATAAAAAAGGGATGCAAAGATGGTGTTGTTATCCCCTGGGTCCACGGCATGTGTGCTGCCTTCGGCCCCCAGGGTATATTCCCATTCGGTGGATTGCACCCTGTCTCTTCCCGGTGAAAGATCCACTTCACTGTAAAAACTATGGTGGTCCTGGATGGATCCGTAAACCCTGAACGGTTCGTGCATGTCATATGCCACATTGTAGAACTGGGCCAGGGGAAGCTCTTTGACGAAGTTGCGCCAGTTTTCACCCCTGTCGTAGGAAACACTGATCCCGCCGTCGTGTGCCGCCAGGATATAATTGGAGTTCCCGGAGTCGATCCACATGCCGTGCTGGTCAGCATGGATCTTTTCTTTAACGGGCGTAAAAGTGGCACCGCCGTCGGTGGATACATTGATCCGGATTCCCAGGGTATAGACCCTGTTTTCATCATTGGGGTCCACCCGTACCTGTCCGAACACCCAACCATAGGTGCCTGAGAGGCCGGACATATACTTTTTGGTTGTATCGTTCAGGCCGCTGACCTGCCGCCAGGTGGTACCGGCATTGTCCGACCGGTAGAGCGTGGCCCCTTTGATCACATCCTTTTTAGGCCTGCCATAGGCATCTTTCTCACCTTTCTCCGCTTTGAAAGCCACCTGGTAATCATCCACAAAAGCATAAACCACATCCGGATCGGACCGGGCAATATCGATTCCGGTACGGCCCATATATTTTGAAGGAGGTAACCCTGTTGAAAGGTGTTTCCAATGAGCTCCTCCATCAAGGGTCCTCCAGATGCCGTTGTTCTGATGGTTCTCAAAGGTCCTTGGGTCGTTCCATTTGAGCCGTGTCCGTTGCCAGGTGGTGGCATATATTATATCAGGGTTACGGGGATCCATTACAAGGTCGATGACCCCGCTTTCGGGTCCCTTAAAGAGTATTTTTTCCCAGCTCTCTCCGCCATTGATGGTTTTATAGAGGCCGCGCTCCCTGTTTTGGGTCCATTCATGTCCGGAAGAAGCCACATATACAATGTCCGGGTTTTCAGGGTGGACCAGGATACGGGAAATGGTAAAGGTTTCTTCAAGTCCCTTGTGTTCCCAGGAGATGCCTCCATCGGTGGTTTTCCAGATCCCGCAGCCGGGATTGGAGGATCTGTAAATATTGGCCTCGCCTGTTCCAACCCAGACCACATCAGGATCGGACGGGGCAATGGCCAGGTCACCAATAGTGGAAGTTCCCTGGTGTTCGAATACCGGATTAAAAGTAACTCCTTCATTCACACTTTTCCAGACCCCGCTTGAAGCAGTCGCCACCCAGATGGTATAACTCTTGCCCCTGGGAACCACACCTTCCACATCGGTACACCTGCCGCTGATGTTGGACGGACCAATAAACTGCCAGTGTAACGCACTGAAGGATGAGCTGTCACGCATCTTTTCATGGGATCTGTACATATGCAGTTTTTCGGTTCCGGTCAGGACCGTGGTTTTTACCTGGGCATCCAGGGCGGTACTTATGGTACTAAAGAGAAGCAGATGAAGCGTCAGGATTCGGGTAATCATGATTACGGGATTTTAATTGAGAATCAAAATTAGCATTTTTTGTTCTGGAATGATTTCAGTAACTTATATGCTTTAAATCAAGGATATGAAACTAAAAGCACTTGGTGCCATGAAAAAATTTTGTTCCATACTGATTATTTCCGGTCTGATGAGTTGTGCAGTTCAGGGACAGATCCATCTCTTCCTGGAAGAACAGGAGGTTGATCTGAAAGATGCTACTTCTGCCGCATGGGTGTTCCCTGTGGTGAGAGATCTGGATGAAGCATTGAATGACCTGAAGGATTATTGCAAGGAGCGCAGTAATATTAAAATGAAGAAAGCAGGCGACAATATGTTGATAGCTGAAAAGGTTTCACTTCCGTCCATTGCCACCAAACGGGGTGACCTGATCGGTTACGGATTTATCACGGAGAACTATTATGCCATTGCCCTGGTGTTTCAGATGGGTTATGATATTGCTGTGAACAGCCAGGAGTGGGAAGTGGAAATGAAAAGTTTCAGGAATTATGCCAGGGAGTTTATGTCCTATCATTATGATCACGCATATGCCCGGAAAGTGGAAGCGCTGGAGAAAGAGATCAAGTCGCTGGAGAAAGAGATCAACCAGCATGAAAACAAGATTGCCGGTATGACAAAAAAGATCGAGAACCTGAATAAAAAGAGCGGGAAAGAAACCGATGAAACAAAAATTGCACTTTATCAAAATGAGATTACCACCCTGGAGGCAGATATTCAGGTCCTTACCGAAGCTATACCAGGGATGCAGAGCCAGGTTGACAATCACCAGAACCAGGTGGACCAGTTAAGAAGTGAGGTCCATGCTTACCTGGGCACAATCGGCACCCTGTAGGGATCTTGCTATACCTGCAGGGATGTAACAATGTCTGGA
This sequence comes from Bacteroidales bacterium, assembly GCA_024763595.1. Classification (GTDB taxonomy): domain Bacteria; phylum Bacteroidota; class Bacteroidia; order Bacteroidales. The sequence goes on from JANTFK010000058.1 coordinate 5,880, forward strand.
GTGTTTACGAAACAGGGTATTACCGAAGTGCAGCTTTGGTGAGAAGATATTCCGGAATCTTAACTTCGAATCGTATCTCGCTGACAATGAATTCAGTTCCGCCCCCTTTCTTAAGCATGTCTTTAAATGTGATCCGGCCCGGATACCAACGGGAACCCCTGAGTTTAATATCGGTTAACTCTGTCTTTTTCAATAGTTTCCCACTCTTGGCATAAAGTTCTTCTTTAAGAGGGATATAGCGTTTTTTATCTACCCATAGTTTTCGCATCTGGTAGGCTACATCAACGGTTCTGGCATGCATCTCCACGATCCAGCAATCCGTTTCCCGGTAAGTTTCCGAAACTGTTACGACAGCATCATATTTATCTGTCAGGTTCGGATCATCCAGCATATCTTCATAGGAAAGGTCTGATCCCATGACCGATTGCCGGAGCATATGCCCGGAGATCTGGATGGTCCGGTCGGTGGCGGGGGAGAAGATCCATAATTTATCTTCCAGTTTCAGCATTTTTGTACCCTTCTCCCTGGCCGGGGCCAGGTATTCGGTAAATGCTGATTTTCCTTGTATCCAGCTTTCAGATTCAATGGTACGGGAGCTTCTGGCCCCGTGGATCACCATTTTGGATTTCACATACCTGGAGTCGGACGACATATTGGCGTCGATTCTCTCCAGGACCTCTTTTCCCGATGGTTGGGCAGAGAGCACAGAGGCTGTCAGGACCAACAGAACTGAGATTCGTATCATGCCTGTAATTCTTTAAAAAGTTGTGCGGTTTTACGTTTATAAAGACCAATGCCTGCAAGGGACGTACCCAGAACGGTTGCTATCAGGCCCGGGATAAAGCCAATGTAATAGGCATCGGGAGTTATGCGTGCTTTTAATACTCCCTGCATCATCATGGTGGAATTCTGGGCCATGCTTGAAATATCAATTCCCCGGCCCAGCAGGGAGGAAAAAAAGAGGCCAAACAGCGTGCCCACCAGCGATCCCGCCAATCCAATAAAGACCGACTCGGTGATCAGTCCCCGGTAGATATGGTTCTTCTCCTCACCGATAGCCATGCGAAGGCCTATTTCGCCATAGCGGCGAAGGCCTCCCAGCAAACCCGAGTTCCACAGTACGATGGACATGGCAATCACAAAGATCCCGATGATCAATGATTTGAAGTAGTCCATCAGGTCCAGGTACATGGTCATGGAGTTCTGCTCACGCAGGGAGAGCATCACCGGAGAAAATTCATCATCCGGATTACTGTAAGCCGCATTAAAGGAGTCGGCTATGGAGCTGGCCTTTTCATCATCATAATCACCCGACGGGAAATATCCCAGTATCTCTCCGGTGGCATCCTCCATGTCCAGGGCCTGACGGATCCCGCTGATATCTGCAATCATGCCACCCTTGTCCAGTACAGGAGAACCGAACCGGATGGTACCACATACCGTGAAATTTGTAATGGACATGGCTCCGTACATGGTGGAACTGATCAGCGTTACCTTATCGCCTGGAACCACCTCCAGCTTTTCGGAGAACTGTTCACTCAGGATCATTTCAAAAGGGGTCTCAGGAAGGCGACCGGCCGTTAGTGAACGCTCCAGGTTCAACCGTTGAGTCTCCCTACTCTTTTCAGAGAGCAGGTCCACAGCCATACCACCGCCGGGGCCCTGGGACCGGGTTTCCCCGTTTTCATCGGGAGCATCCACCAGTCCGCCAAACTGTATGCGTTCCACCCATTCCATCTCCGGATAATCATTCCGGAGATGTGCCAGCAGATCACCGGTTCCGATCAAGGCCAGGTCATTAGGCAGCTGACTGATGTTTTCATGGTATGCCCGGCTCATCACTTTCACATGTCCGGTGGAAAAACGAGCATTGAAAACAACCATATCCCCCAGCACTCCGGTTACATAACAATGCAACAGTACAACAAGGGTAACCCCTATGGCTACTACAATGACGGGCATAAGGCTGCGCGAGCGGTCCCTGAATAATCCTTTTAGATAAAATCGTATCATTTTACTGGTTTTTTCAGGTTATTGGATTTTACCCCGGATGGCATCATTGGGGTTCATTTTTGATATCTTTCTGGCCGGCATATAACTGACTATGGTGGTGGCGATCATCACCAGCAGCACCGTACCCAGGATCAGGGCTGTACTGTAATAGGGAAACAGGCGTTCTGCTGCAGCAATTCCGAATTCATCGGTTCCCTCCGGCATGGCCATACCTGTTCTCTGCAGATAAAGCAGCAGGGGGACACCGTAGATTGCGGCTACAACAAGGGCCAGGACAGCATGCATGGCACCTTCCACAGTGAACAATCCTACCACTTGTCGACGAGTCATTCCCATAGAGATATAGGTTCCGATCTCACGCTGCCTGCGAAAGATGGATAATACCTGGGTATCAAAAATGGCCAGCAGGGCAAGTGCCAGCATGATACCATAAAAGATGGAGCCCCCGATGGATTTGGTCCGGATGATGGCATCAAGGTCTGCAAAGAGAAATGCATGATCCCTGAATTTCCAGCCTGGAACCTCAACAGGCAGATCCGCCTTTCGTCCCCTGACGATCATGGTTGCCTCTCCGGTCATTCCGGTAATTTGCTGCATGATTTCCAGGGGTATCCACACCTGTCCGACGTCAACGGCAGGTACCGAGGTGCTGAAAACAGATACGATCCTGAACTCGGTGGCGTCAAAAGTGCCGTTCACATCTCTCCAGCGAATCAGTATATCATCTCCCTCTTTCAATTTGGCACTTTTTGCCATGCGGGATCCGATCATGGCAGGAATTTCTCCTTCAGGGGCTGTTAAACGTGATGAAGGGATTTTAATAACTGTTTGTCCCCTGTTGATTCCTTTCAACTGAATACCGAGCATTCTGCCTTCAGGATAGATGGTGGCCTGGGTATACAATATGACTGCGGCATTACCCGCCCTGACAGCCGGCAGGAATAGTTCGGGAACAGCTGCATGTGCATCCACCAGTGTAATGGGGTCATATGGGTCGAAGTTTTCCTGCCAGTATTGTCCTTCCCCCACTTCCCAGGCCTTCATATCTATTTTTGCCTGTCTCTCCCAGCCCTGATAGAGCCCGTTCATAAAGATGATCAGGAAGTATGCCACCGAGAGTACGATGACGATCAGAGAGGTTCTCAGACCTGCTCCCAGTAAATTCCGTATGGCTAATTTAATTGCGATCATGACGCCGGAGTTATGATTGAATATGCTCATCCGATACCACCTTCCCATCTTCCAGCCTGATGATCCTGGTCAGGTACCGGACCACTTTATCATCATGGGTGGCAAAAATAAAGGTCGTCTTCAGCTCCTTATTTAGTTTCTCCATGGTCCGGAGAATATGGTGAGAGTTTGCAGCGTCCAGGTTGGCAGTGGGTTCATCTGCCAGTACCAGTGCCGGGGTTTTTACCATGGCCCTGGCAATGGCCACACGCTGGCTTTCACCTCCGGAGAGCTGGGGAGGTTTCGACCTGACCATATCGGACAATCCCACCCATTCCAGGGCGTCCAGCACCGCTTTTTTACGATCGGATGCTGGTATTTTAAGCAGAAGAAGGGGAAATTCAACATTTTCATATACCGTGTAGACCGGCATCAGGTTGTAGGTCTGAAAAATAAACCCGATATGTTTCTTACGCAGGGAAGCAGCCAGTTTAGGGGTCATTTCCGCGGAGGTGGTACCAAGCACTTCTGTATTTCCTTCAGTGGGTGTATCCAGCGAACCAAGAATGTTGAGCAGGGTGGTCTTTCCGGATCCGCTGGGTCCCACAATTCCCGAGAACTCACCCTTTTCAAAACTGAGGTTGATCCCGTTCAGGGCTGTGAATTCACCTCCTCCCACAGGAAAGCGTTTCACCAGATCTGAGATGTTGATGATTGAACCGTTTTTCATTATTTCCGGGGTTTGTTATGTTATTTTTGAATTTGTGTGTTACTCAGTGACTGAACACAGCCATCAGTTGGATTCCCCACCCGCCGTAAAGGCTGGTGCGGAGGTCTGTGTTATAGAGGTTAAATGTTTCCGGATTCCAGAAACCCATGATGTAAAAGCTCCACTGGTCATATGCCATGGACCAGTTGATAAAGCGGTATATTTCTTTGTTTGTGAAGTCATAAAAAAACATGGCGCTCACGTTATGAATAATGGTAACAGGATAGGTAGCTGAGAGCAGGCCAAAAACAACCTTTTCATCCGCTCCAAAAGGGCTGGATCCCTGCAGATATCCAAATGCTTCGGTCAACATATTCAGGCCGTTTCCCAGGTTGAATGTATAATCCATCCCGGTATTCAGCATCGATTTATACTGAAGATCGGTGAAATTCAGGGCCTGGTGGGTCAGGGAAATTTCGGACCAGAGCCCGATTGCCAGGTCCATTTTGGCATCCAGTGCAATGCGGTTCTCTGCGGCGGCCTCACCTGGAGTGACTGAGCCCGGGAAAGCTCCGGAAGGATCTGCGGTCCGGTGATGATAAGAGGCGGCGATCTCACCGGTATATAGCGGAAGCTGGATACGCCCGCCATACTCGAGGCTGTTCTTTTTTGACGGAATGAGTTCCCATCCCTTGGTTTTGTCATCGCCGTAGAGGCCCCACAACCAGATATTGGCGTTGTTCAGAAAGTAATACCTGGCCAGCAATCCATATACCCCATCGGTCAGTTGCAGGGGGTCGCGGGGATCAATGCGGTCGAACCACATGAGGGGCCTGAACATAACGGCTGAACCGAAATTGATCTTTTGTAATCCGGCCCTCAGTTCAAGTTGGTCCCATGCAATACGGATCCAGAAACGGTAAGGAGAGAGCGCTGCATCCGGCTGCAGGCTGTCGCCCTGGAAGATCCCGCTCATCCGGGCACTGACAGAGAGCACTCCATCTACGGTAAATCCATCTCCCGGGAGTGAAAAGGTGAGTTCCGGAATGTACCTGGCACCCAGCTGGGTCTGCAACGGATCAGACGGATTGATGGTGGTCCATCCGATCGCCTGTCCACCTGGTTCCGCCTGCTGGGCCATGTTATCGGTGTTGGTGAACATCGTGAACATCACCACCATCCCGAGTGTACCATATGTCAAAGGCCTTTTCTGCATCAGTGTTTTTCCCGGTTGAGTATTCCGTAAAAGAAAAAACTGGTGATTTCCATCACAAGCTCCCTGGGATTATCGTACAGGTTCAACAGGTTGTCATCACGTGACATTTCCACCATGTGGTTCATGATGTAGAGGATAAATTCCACCTTCAGATCTTTTCGGATATCGCCGTCCAGTTGCGCTTTTTTAAAATCATCGGTAAACATTTGCAGGCTCTGCCGGGTCAGTTGTTGTAGAAATTGGATCATCTCCGGGTCCTTGCTATGAAGATAATCCCGGAAAAATTCACTGCTCATGGTCTCCACCTGCTCCCGCTTGAGCCGGATCATTTCTGTCACTTTCTCCGGATATGGGATATCGCTGCTCATGATCTGCTTGTATTTTTGCATCGATTCCTGAACCACATTGTGCATGATTGTCTGAACCAGGTCCAGTTTATTGGAAAAATATTTATAATAGGTCATCTTGCTGATTCCCGCTTTTTTACAGATCTCCTCAATGGTGACCCTCCTGAAACCGAATTTCCAGAACAGTTCCTGGCCGGTTTGCAGGATCAATTCTCGCTTAGTACTGGAC
>JANTFK010000059.1 GCA_024763595.1 Bacteroidales bacterium
GTTGAATATGCCGATGGCACGACAGAGATGTACGGGGCTACCGTCAGGGAAGAATTTATCGGGATGGAAGGGCCTGAAGACTCCGGTGTGGAAATGCTTTTTTGTTGGGATCTGAATAAAAAATTAACCGGGATTATTATGAATGTTTCCTGTCCGGCACAGGTTACTGAAGCGAAGTATTATGTTTCAGCTGACTACTGGAGTGAAGTCAGAAAGCAGCTCAAAACACGATTCTCAAAAGATGTTTATGTGCTTCCTCAGATTGGTGCTGCCGGGGATATAGCTCCCCGTGACCTGCCCCGTGGTTACAAATCAGGCGAACCCAATATGTGGGATGTTCCCGGTATTGTAGAAATTGGGAAAAGACTGGGAAATGCCATTGAGGATGCATATCCCGATGCGAAAAACAACATTCAAACCAAAGTCATTTTTAAGCATGTTGTGGAAAATATTGAGATTCCTGCCAGGAGATACAGCGAAGAAGATTATAACAAAGCGCTGGCAATCGTTAAAGAAATCAGATCGGAAGAACCTGAGGATCCAAACTCACCTGAGACCGCCTGGAACAGATTCCTTAAGGAGATTAAGGATAATGAGGAACTAAAAGAATATGGCCCCTGGGATAATAAGGTCACTGATTTTGGTATTGTGAAGAAAATGGAAGCTTTAGTAGAACAATATGAAAATCAGGATCAACACCCATTATATCCTGTTGAACTTCACGTGATCCGACTTGGGGATGTGGCATTTGTCACCAACCCGTTTGAGTTATTCGTGGATTTCGGCTTCAGAATGAAAGGCAGAAGCAAGGCAAAACAAACGTTTATCATCCAGCTTAGCGCTGGAGATTATGCCGGTTACCTGCCTACAAAACGAGCTGTTGAAGGTAGTGGATACAGGGGGTATAGTGCAATGGTTAATTCCGTGGGACCGGAAGGTGGGCAGGTACTTGTTAATGAATCTGTGAATCTGATTAATTCAATGTGGGAATAGCCACATCGTTTTATTCATCATTGCAAATAATACCGGGAACCTAGATATGAAAACTGTACAAGTACTTATTGTCCTGATCTTTACAGCAGGACTGGCAATTTTCTCCGCATGTAATCAATCCGAAGAACAACATCCCAATATTGTTTACATTCTTGCGGATGACCTGGGATACGGAGATCTGAGTGGTCTGAACCCTGATTCCAGAATATCCACTCCCAACCTTGATATGCTGGCTGCTCAGGGGATCACTTTTACGGATGCACATTCCGGGTCGGCGGTTTGCACACCCACCCGTTATGGGATTCTTACCGGGAGGTACTGCTGGCGTTCCTCCCTGAAAAGTTCTGTTTTATGGCCATGGGATGGCCCGCTGATCGAAACTGACCGGCTTACAGTGGGTGATTTCCTGAAACAGCACGGGTATACCACTGCTTGCATCGGCAAGTGGCACCTGGGATGGGAATGGCCCACTAATGACGGTTCCTTGCTGGCTGATCAGCTCCTTCGGGGGAAGTGGGATCCTGAAGCCAGGAATTCCATAGCAGAAAAAGTCGATTTTTCTGCAGAAATCAGGAATGGCCCGCTGACGAGAGGTTTCGACTACTATTTCGGCGATGATGTTCCCAACTTTCCTCCCTACTGTTTTATTGAAAATAACCGGACCCTCGGGATTCCGTCCCTGAATAAGCCGGACAACATGTTTGGAGCTCAGGGACCTATGGTTGAGGGCTGGAGCCTGGAGGATGTCATGCCGGCACTAACCCGAAAGGCCGTGGAGTACATTAAAGCAGGAGAGGGGGGGCTATACAACAGGGATGCTGACAAGCCCTTTTTCCTCTATTTCCCGCTTACGGCACCCCATACACCCATTGCCCCGGTGAATGAATTCCAGGGGAAAAGCGATGCGGGAGCATACGGAGATTTTGTACAGGAGGTGGACTGGACCGTGGGACAGATCCTAAAGGCCCTGGAGGATATGGGACTGACAGAAAACACCCTGCTGATATTTACCAGCGATAACGGCTCTCCCGGCAGGAACGGCACCAACATGGGCGGACCGGTGAACTCCGTGAGGAAATACGGTCATAATCCCAGTTATATTTTCAGGGGGATTAAAGCCGATATCTTTGAGGGTGGACACCATGTTCCATTTATCGCCAGGTGGCCCGGGAAGATCAAACCCCGATCGCAAAGTGATGAGGTCATCTGTCATACCGACCTGATGGCTACCCTGGCAGCCATTCTGGATGAACCTCTGCCTGAGAACTCAGCCGAAGACAGCTATAATATCCTGCCGGCCCTGCTTGGGGAAGAGGCTGACAAACCTATCCGGGAAGCCACAGTCCACCACTCCATCGACGGATCCTTTTCCATCCGCCAGGGAAAATGGAAGCTTGAGTTATGCGCCGGTTCCGGGGGCTGGAGCAAACCCGGCAATCAAATGGCAGAAAAGATGGGATTGCCTGAGAACCAGTTGTATGACCTGAGCGTCGATATCAGAGAGGAGTATAACCTGGTTGATCAGTACCCCGAGATCGTGGAGGAACTGTCTGCACTGCTTCAGAAATATAAGGATGATGGACGAAGTGCCCCTGAGCGTTCGAATTAACGGGAAATGTCTAAAATCATGGACAGCTTTCAAATCAGGTGCTCAATTTAAATCGTAGTATTGGCGAGCTATATAATGTGATTTATCATTAAATTGTCTGCATATAATATTAGAATAGTTAATTTGACCGGAGATGAAAACCCTTAATATTAAAAATATGGTCTGTCCCCGATGTATTGAGTCTGTTACCCGGGTTATGGACGACAATGGGTTTAAGATCAGATCCATCAAACTTGGCGAGGTGGTCATAGAGGAAGATCCGGATAACACGCAATTGGATCAGCTGGGAGCTTCGCTAAAAAGTATCGGTTTTGAGCTTTTAAGTGACAAAAAAAGCAGGATCGTAAATCAGCTGAAGTCAGAGATCATTAAAATGATTCATTATGATGATGACCTGGGAGCTTCAGATACCATATCGAGCAGATTATCGCAAAACCTCGGGATAGATTATTCTTATCTGAGCAAGCTGTTTTCGGAGGTGGAGGGTTTAACCATTGAGAAATATGTCATTTTGCAAAAGGTGGAGAAGGTTAAAGAGCTGCTGGTTTATGATGAACTCTCAATCAGTGAAATTGCATACAAGCTAAACTACAGCAGCAGTCAGCACCTCTCCAGACAATTTAAAAGCACTACCGGCCTGACACCCACCGAATTCAAGTCGGCCACTCACCAGCGAAGATTATCCCTGGATCAGCTCTAGAAACAGAATTACCGTTCAACAGAATTGTATACATCATATCCATAATTATACACTCTCCCTTAAGTGTTGTGGTCTAATTTTGTACCAAAAAGAGGAGCAAGCTGAAGTCAATGGTGAAGCAGATAGGAAAATTCTGATTGATTAGTTGAATATTATGAATAGAGTAAAAGGCATGCAGGGAAAGAAAAATTCTAACATCAAGCAGCACAATTTAGATGGTGTCCATGCACTTGACGGAAACCATCTTCATTTGGCAGATCATCATGATCATCCTCATCACTACAGCCATCCTCATCACAACAGCCATCCCAACCATGACAGCCATCACCACCACGATGATGGTCACACTAAAGAAATGACACATTCAGGAAGTCATGGGCAATACTACTGTCCGATGCGATGTGAAGGTGATAAAACCTATGAAAAACCGGGCGATTGCCCGGTGTGTGGCATGCACCTGAAAAAAGAAGAATCTTTGTCTGCAAAAGAGAAGTCAGGGAAGGCCACATATACCTGTCCGATGCACCCGGAAGTGAAGAAGGATAGACCGGTTAGCTGTCCTAAATGCGGAATGGATCTCGTACCGGAGAAGGCAGAAGATTCAAGTGAAGAGGAGAAAGCATATAAGAGAATGACAAAAAGATTCTGGATTGCACTCGTTTTGAGTATTCCGGTGTTTGTCATTGCCATGTCTGAGTTTTTTTCTTTTTTACATCTTGAGGATATAGCTTCCAAAAAAGTCTGGGGCTGGATTCAGTTCATTCTTGCTTCGCCTGTTGTCTTCTATTCCAGTTGGGATTTCTTTAAACGCGGATACAGTTCCATACGTCGATGGGCCCCCAATATGTGGACATTGATTTCAATAGGTGTTGGTACAGCTTATCTTTTTAGTGTTTTTGCGCTGCTCTTTCCCGGTGTTTTCCCCGACCAGTTCAAAGATGAGCTTGGAAATGCGCATCTCTATTTTGAAGCCGCAGCAGTCATTCTGACACTGGTATTGCTGGGACAGGTGCTTGAATTAAGAGCTCATAGCAAAACCAACTCTGCTATTAAAGCATTGCTGGATCTCGTACCGCCAGTGGCAAGGATTATCCGTAATGGTCAGGAAGAGGAGATACCGCTTGAAGAAGTTCAGGTTGGTGATATCCTGAGGGTCAGACCCGGTGAAAAGATACCTGTTGACGGAAGAATTACTGAAGGTTCGGCTGTTGTGGATGAAAGCATGATTACGGGAGAACCCATTCCGGCTGATAAAACCGTTGATGATAATGTGACCGGAGGGACCATTAACGGTAAGACTTCTTTCGAAATGCAAGCTGAAAAAATAGGCTCAGATACACTTCTTTCTCAAATTATCGAGATGGTGAATGAAGCCAGCCGTTCCAGGGCACCGATCCAGAAACTGGCCGATGTGGTGGCGAAATATTTTGTACAGATCGTCATCGGTGTTGCATTGATCACTTTTGCGGTCTGGGCATTGTGGGGACCGGAACCGGCTTATGTGTTTGCCTTTGTAAATGCAGTTTCTGTCCTGATTATTGCCTGCCCCTGTGCTTTGGGCCTTGCAACGCCCATGTCCATTATGGTGGGTACGGGCCGAGGTGCGCAATCGGGGGTTCTGGTGAAAGATGCAAGGGCCATTGAAGAGATGAATAAGGTTAACATGCTCATCATTGACAAAACGGGTACCATCACAGAGGGTAAGCCTGCTTTGAAAGCTTATCGTACATTCGGCAAGATGTCTGATGATGAAATTCTTCACCTGGCGGCTTCAGTTGATTCTAATAGTGAGCATCCGGTTGCAGAAGCGATCGTCAAAGGGGCCAGGGAGCAAGGGGTTAAAATAGCGAAAGTCCATGACTTCGAATCCGTAACAGGAAAAGGTGTGAAAGGTTTTTATGAAGGGAAACAGATCGGTCTCGGTAACCTTCGCCTGATGGAGGAATTGGGTGCAAAACTTGAACCTGAACAGCATAAAGAGGTGAAAGATTGGCAAATCACCGGACAGACAGTGATGTTCCTGCTGGTTGGCAACAAGGTTGAAGGGATCGTTAGTGTTGCGGATACCATCAAAAAAACCTCAGCCGGTGCGATAAAATCTTTACAGAAAATGGGGGTGAAAGTGTGGATGCTTACCGGCGATAACGAATTTACTTCAAAAACAGTAGCTGAAAAGCTTCATCTGGATGGTTTCCAGGCAGATTGTCTGCCCGATGATAAATTCAAAAAAGTAAAAGAACTTCAGGGAGAGGGCTATATAGTGGCCATGGCGGGCGACGGAATTAATGATGCTCCGGCACTTGAACAGGCAAATGTGGGTATTGCTATGGGAACCGGAACCGATATTGCCATGCAAAGTGCAGAGATAACCCTGGTAAAAGGTGATTTGAACGGTATTGTCCGCGCCCGGGAACTAAGCAGTAAAGTGATGCGTAATATAAAGCAGAACCTGTTTTTCGCTTTCGTATATAATTCACTGGGGGTCCCTGTTGCCGCTGGTATTTTATTTCCATTCTTTGGTATTCTGCTCAGCCCTGTTATCGCGGCAGCGGCAATGAGTTTCAGCTCGGTTTCGGTGATCACCAATGCACTGAGATTAAGAAAAGCTTAGGCGGATTGAAATTATGCACACCATTTCCATAATAGTGTACAACCGGGGGTGAATTCGATGTTATTTTTGTAGTTGATTAGGTTTGTGTGAATAATGTATAAAAAGGCAAGTCATATAATATTATCGCTTATGTTGTTGATCTCAACAATGGGGCTTACTGTTTCAGCACACTATTGTGGCGAAAATCTGGAGTTTGTTAGTGTGGTACATGATACAGATGCTTGCTGTGACACTCCCGATGGCTGTTGCCGTGATGAGTCGGGTACCTTTCGTCTGGATGATGATTTTACTTTTTCTACATTTGATTTCGAATCCAAATTGACTGTTTCGCAACTATCAGACGATTCAATTCCCTTTACAGAAGAACTTTCAAATAAGAACTTCCCAACTTTAAACTTCACTGAGCCGCCACCTCCTACCATTAAAAAGGTACTCTCAAGGCTCCAGGTTTACATTTTATGATTTGATAATGAACCTCTAAACTCTGTAAATGAAGTATTTACAGGGTCTGATTGTTATATATAACATGTATTGCAACTACGTTCATTTCAAATTATATAATACCGCATAATGCTCAATAAATTCATTCGATTCTTTCTCGAGAACAAGCTGGTTACTTTCCTGTTTCTGTTTATTTTCATTGCCTGGGGAGTTGTTACGGCACCATTTACATGGGATACCGGGTTTTTTCCGCGTGACCCGGTACCGGTGGATGCCATTCCTGACATTGGAGAGAATCAACAGATAGTTTATACCGAGTGGACCGGCAGGTCACCCCAGGACATAGAGGATCAGATTTCATATCCCCTGACAACTGCGCTTCTGGGCATCCCGGGGGTAAAAGATATCAGAAGCAATTCGATTTTCGGTTTATCCAGCATCTATATTATTTTCGAGGAGGATATTGAGTTCTACTGGAGCCGGACACGCATCCTGGAAAAACTAAATTCATTGCCTGCCGGCACACTCCCTGAAGATGTAACTCCCGCCCTTGGGCCTGATGCCACTGCACTGGGGCAGGTGTATTGGTATACGCTTGAAGGCCGTGACAGTGAAGGCAATCCGGCCGGAGGATGGGATCCGCATGAACTGAGGACTATTCAGGATTTTTATGTGGGGTATTCATTGACTTCGGCCAGTGGAATTGCCGAAGTGGCCTCCATTGGAGGTTTTGTGAAAGAGTACCAGGTGGACATTGATCCCAATGCCATGCGTGCCCAAGGCGTCACAGTTAGTCAGATTATGGCTGCAGTCAGGAACAGCAACCTGGACATTGGGGCCAGGACCATAGAATTTAACCGGGCTGAGTACCTGGTCCGGGCACTGGGGTATATAAAATCCATAGAAGACCTCGAGCAAAGCGTTGTTGTCGTACGTAACAATGTGCCGATAAGGATTAAAGATGTTGCAAAGGTGAATTTTGGGCCGGCAACAAGAAGAGGAGGACTGGATAAGGGAGGTGCCGAAGCTGTTGGAGGAGTTGTTGTAGCCAGGTATGGTGCGAATCCGCTCGAGGCTATCAATAATGTCAAGGAAAAAATTGCCGGGATTTCACCCGGTCTTCCCAGCAAAACACTTGATGACGGCACCATATCAAAAGTAACGATTGTCCCTTTTTATGACCGTACCGGATTGATCAAGGAGACACTGGGTACACTGGAATCAGCCCTGACAGAAGAGATCATCATCAGTATCATTGTTGTCATTATCCTGATGTTAAGTTTGCAGGCATCATTTCTCATCTCGAGCCTGTTGCCTATCGGGGTGTTGATGACGTTTATTGTCATGAAACAGTTTGGGGTTGATGCCAATATTGTAGCGCTATCGGGCATAGCCATTGCCATAGGAGTGATGGTGGATGTGGGTGTGGTGTTTACCGAAAACATCGTCAGGCATCTAAATATGCCTGAAAACAGGGGCGCCCGGGGCCGGAGATTACTGAATGTCGTCTATGAAGGAACCACAGAAGTGGCCACGGCAGTCATCACAGCATTGTTTACAACGGTGATCAGTTTTCTGCCTGTATTTGCCATGCAGGCTGCCGAAGGAAAACTATTTAAACCCCTGGCCTTTACCAAGACTTTTGCAATGATATCAGCGCTTATCATTGGCATTATGTTTATCCCGACCCTGGCCAACATGGTGTTTGCAATCCGTCTGGATAAGAAAAGGATCAAACGGATATTTAATTTCCTACTGGTCATTGCAGGAATCATCTTTATTATTTTCTTCCAAACGTGGCTTGCCCTGGTTCTGATCGCCATTGGCGTCAATGGCCTGTTGGCGTATCGATGGCCGGAAAACAGAAAACAGTTTGTCAACTATATCAATATAGCGTTTACACTTCTGGTTGTACTTTACTTTCTCGCTATGGAGTGGATGCCACTTGGAGCGCAAAAAAGCGCTATCATGAATATTTTGTTCGTGGTAATCCTGGTGGCAGTGGTACTGGGGATTCTGATGAGTATTGTCAGGTACTACAAAACCATATTACGGTGGTGCCTCGACAACAAGTGGAAATTCCTGTTGATTCCAATTAGCATCATATTCCTGGGGATCATTGTGTGGCAGGGCGTTGATAAAATATTTGGTTTTATGCCTGACGGAGTTAAAAAGACGAGTGTCTGGCAGTCTGCAGAGAAGACATTTCCCGGCATAGGCAAGGAGTTCATGCCAACCCTGGATGAAGGTTCTTTTTTGCTGATGCCGACAACCATGCCGCATTCGGGTATAGAAGAAAATATTGAGGTGATCGCCATGCTGGACAAAAAGGTGAATTCCATTCCCGAAGTTGAAAATGTAGTTGGGAAATGGGGACGGGTAAACTCAGCACTGGATCCGGCTCCCACCTCCATGTATGAGAATGTCATCAATTATAAACCGGAATATATGCTGAATGAAGACGGACACCGGATGAGGTTCAGAGTGGACGGTGAAGGTGCTTTCGAACTGGTTGATGGTACTACCTACCGGGCGGGCAGGGATGGATACAGGACCATTTCAAAAGAGGATCTGATTCCTGATAAAAAGGGTAAATATTTTCGTCAGTGGAGGGATCATATCCGCTCCACAGATGACATATGGAAGGAGATTGTATCTTATTCGAAAATTCCGGGTCTTACCTCTGCTCCGAAGTTACAGCCCATTCAAACCAGGCTGGTCATGTTACAAACAGGGATGAGGGCCCCCATGGGTATAAAAGTTTTTGGCCCCGATCTGAAGACCATTGAGCAAACCGGGTTTGCAATTGAGAGATTCCTTAAAGATGTTCCCGGTGTGGAACCGGCCTCAGTCTTTGCCGACAGGGTGGTGGGTAAACCATATCTGGAGATTGATATAGACAGAGCAGCCATTGCAAGATACGGGCTCACCATCAAAGAATTACAGATGCAAATCAGCACTGCCATTGGCGGAATGAAGCTGACAACCACAGTTGAGGGGCGGGAACGCTATCCTGTCCGGGCAAGATATGCACGGGAATTCAGGGACAACCCGGAAGACCTGAAAAAGGTATTGATCCCTACCCCGACGGGGGTCCAGGTACCCCTGGGGGAACTTGCAGAAATTACATATATAAGCGGTCCGCAACTTATTAAAAGCGAGAATACGTTCCTTGACGGGTATGTAATTTTCGACAAAAAGCCGGAATATGCTGAAGTTGATGTGGTCGAGAAAGCTCAGGATTATCTGGATAAAAAAATCGAATCGGGCGAATTTGTCATACCTGCCGGAGTGAATTATGTTTTTACAGGCAACTATGAGAACCAGGTCAGGGCAACCAAAAGGCTGCTGATTGTTGTACCCATCTCTCTGATCATCATTTTTCTGATCCTCTATTTCCAGTTCAAATCGGTTATTACCTCATCCATGATCTTTTCCGGAATTTTTGTTGCTTTCTCTGGTGGATTTTTAATGGTCTGGCTTTTTGGACAGGACTGGTTTATGAACTTCAATTTCGGAGGAACGAATATGCGTAATCTGTTCCAGATGGGTACTGTCAATATCAGTGTGGCTGTCTGGGTTGGTTTTATCGCACTTTTTGGAATTGCCACAGATGATGGAGTGATCATGGGAACCTATCTGATGCAGGTCTTTAAGAGGAACAAGCCCGTGAGTGTTCCGGAAGTGAGAGCCTCAGTAGCTGATGCAGGAAGCAAAAGAGTACGGCCTGCCATGATGACTGCTGCTACCACCATCATTGCACTGATCCCTGTCCTAACATCCACAGGAAAAGGATCTGATATCATGGCTCCCATGGCCATACCGTTATTCGGGGGTATGATCATCCAGGTGATGACCATGTTTGTGGTTCCGGTACTCTACAGCATGTGGCAGGAGGGCAAAATTAAAAAAGGAATTAAAAAAACGTAATGCTTAAGATCATGAAGAGATACAGAATCATTACCGGAATGGTCTTCCTGCTGATTTCTATAATGTTGTCGGCTCAACAGGAGTTGGATAGCTATTTACAAAAAGCAGCAGAAAATAATCCGGGATTACAGGCAAAGTTCAATGATTATATGGCTGCTCTTGAAGTGGCTCCACAGGTAAAAGCATTACCGGATCCACAGGTCGCCTTCGCCTATTTTATCAGCCCCGTTGAGACCCGGGTGGGCCCGCAGCAGTTCAGGATCTCAGCTTCGCAGATGTTTCCATGGTTTGGAACCCTGAAAGCAAAAGAGAATGCGGCCACAGAGTTAGCCAAAGCTAAGTATGAAATTTTTCAGGAAGCAAAGTCGAAATTGTTTAATGAGGTCAGGTCTACCTATTTCAATCTCTACTTTAACCGCAGGGCCATTGACATTACCAGGGAGAATCTGACCATCCTGGGTTCGTTTCAAAAGCTGGCCAACATTAAAGTGGAGGCCGGGAAAGTATCCGCGGTGGATGAATACCGGATTGAAATGGAAATCGGTGACCTTGAAAATCAACTGGCATTATTGATCGATCAACAAACTGTGCTGGAGGTTATGTTCAATAATCTGCTGAATTTGGAAAAAGAAGATGAGATACAGACACCTGAGATACTTTGGACCGATGACCTTGCCATCAGTAAAGAACAGGTGCTGGACTCCATCAATTCAAACAACCACCAGCTTCTTACCCTGTCGCTTCAACAGGAGGCACTGAGTTACAAAAAAGAGATAGCCGGAAATCTGGGTAAACCCGGTTTTTCTGTTGGACTCGACTATACAGTGGTTGGCCAGGGTACGAATAACCTTGCAGGTACAGATGCTTTCGTTTTTCCAATGGTTGGCATCACCATCCCTCTCTACCGGTCCAAGTATAAAGCCATGGTAAACGAGGTGGTTTATCTTCAGGAAGCCAAGGAACTTGAAAAATCCGATAGAGTCAATTTGCTGGAAACACTCCTGGAAAACGTGTGGAAAGATTACCTGGATGCCGGCAGACGGATCTTTTTATATATGTCACAACTGGACCTGGCAGATCAATCTCTTAGATTGCTTGAAACAGAATATGCAACAGGGAACAAGAATTTTGAAGAGATTCTCAGAATGGAACGTAAAGTACTTACCTATGGACTTGAACTGGAAATGGCCAGGTCCGATAAACAGGCCGCCATTTCATTTATCAACTA
>JANTFK010000060.1 GCA_024763595.1 Bacteroidales bacterium
ACCAGGTGGTAGATCATGTGGAAATTATCGATATCCTTTTTGGTGAAGAGCCTGTTCCCTTTCTTGTTCTTCTTGGGTTTAATGATGTCAAACTCCTTCTCCCAGAAGCGTATGAGCGAAGTATTTACGTTAAACATCTCTGATACCTCCCCGATGGAATAATAGAGCTTTTCAACTTTTGCTTCCTTGTAAGGCATACCGGTCAGGTTTTGAAAGATTAAAAATCCAATTTACAATTTCCGTTGTAGATTTCAAACCCCTTGTGCGAACTTACCGTTAAGCCCGCACCTGATGATGGTTTGAAAACTATTTCCGGCTCAGTTTTCCGTCCGGGGAGATGTGCAACTCCTGATCCGGGAAGTCTGATTCGGTAAGCCCGATCAACTTTGCAATGACCCTTTTCGACGGGTCAATCCTTGGGCCTCCTTCGCCAGGCTGGTACACAGAAACCACATCACCTGTCAGGAACCTTCCTTCCCGGTCGGTACACACACGTACAATGGGTGCTATGCCATTGGGTCCCCGCAGGTTAAAGCGCCGGTAGGTGGCAAAATTCCCCAGACTGTAACAGATGAGCCGGTCGCTATACAGCTCCATGGCCCGGGTTACATGCGGTCCGTGACCAAATACAATATCGGCTCCGGCATCCACCACTGTATGGGCAAAGCGGTATACACTTCCGCGGTTATATCCCAGGTACTCTTCATCCCCTTTTATCACATGCTGGTGATCCTTACCTTCCCCTCCCCCGTGAAATGAAATGATCACCACATCAGCCAGGGAATCCAGTTTCCGGGTAATCCGGGCCGCTCCCTCATAATCCTTCAGGTCCATGGTCCCTTTATTGGGGGCAAAGGCGGCAAAACCATAGGTGACACCCCCCTTTTGAAAAAGCGTCCACGGATGGGTGATAAACCCCGCATACGCAATTCCTGCAGAGTCCAGCAGGGCAGCGGTGGATGCCCTTCCTTCCGGTCCGAAATCATTCACATGGTTATTGGCCACACTGACCACATCATATCCCGCCTCCACAAGGCAGGAAATAAAATGATCCGGCATGCGGAAAACATAACACCGGGTGGTATCCCGGCACTTTTTTGGGGTTCCTCCGGCAGAACAGAATACCCCTTCCAGGTTCCCGAAAAGCAGATCACCCGACCGGAGTACATGGGTTACCGGGGAGAGCAAAGGCGAACAATCCTCCCCGGGAGGAAGGTAGGAAGCCACCGGATAATTGGTCCCCAGCATAATGTCCCCTGTACCGATAATACGGAGCGTATCCCTGTAAAGCATACCTGAATCAGGCTGCGGAACTGTATCCATGCGGTGTACAATGGTGTCATGTGCCGGTACTGTATCTATGCGGTGTATAACGGTGTCCTGTGCCGGGATCAGGCAAGACAAAAACAACGCTGCTCCGGCTACCACCCAACTCATTTTGAACCCGGTTGTCAGTTAATATCAAAAGAGGAATCTGCTTCGGCCAGCATTTCGATCATCCGGTCATACTCCTCGGTGGAGAGATCGTTGGCATAATAATTAATTGGATCCACAGGATGTCCTTTTACATGTACCTCGTAGTGCAGGTGGGGGGACTTGGAGAGTCCCGTTGACCCCACCCTGCCGATTATTTCGCCCCGCCGGACCATTTGCCCCGGTTCCACCAGTACCTCATCGCAATGTCCGTACAGGGTTTGGTAGCCATAGCCATGATCCAGCAATATTTTCTTACCGAAACCCCCGGCCCGGTAACCGGCCTGCAACACCTCTCCATCGGCTGTGGCGTAGATCGGGGTACCCCTCGGGGCAGTCAGGTCGATCCCCTCATGGAGCCTCATCACTTTTAAGATGGGATGAAAGCGCATCCCGAAAGGGGATCCGAACCTGGTAAGATCCTTCATACTCACCGGTTGAATGGCCGGTCTGGCCGCCATTCTCTCCTCTTTGGATCCGGCCATCTCTATGACCTGGTCAAAAGAGGTGGACTGCAATACCAGCTTCCGCTCGATCTCTTCAATATTCATGTAGGAATGGATCAGCAGGTCCCCGTATTTGTGCTGGCGGAGCCAGCCATATCTGTTTGAACCACCTACACCTGCAGTGCGCAGGGTGGATGACCAGGGGGCCACTTCGAAATAGACCCTGTAAATATGATCATCATTGAATGCCATGTGGTTGAGCAACTCCTCGTACTGCTCCATGTCCCTGTTCATCAGGTTCAGCTCATAGGTGACCTGTTGTTGTTGTGCTACCAGCCTGTCGGTCCTGAGAGAGTGCATGCGGCCATCCCTTAAAAGAAGCAGGCCATATGCGGTGAGTATGGCCAGTCCGGAAAAAGCAATAAACCGGAACAATTTCTGTCTTCCGGTCAAATCAATTTTCTGATACGAAAGGGTTTGCCTGTTGAATTTGTATCTCTCCATAATGAATAGCAATATACTAAATTGTCATGTTAATCAAAAGATTGTCCCGATTGCAACGAGATCAGGATCAGCCGGTCATACTCCCCGGGGGATAGTTCAAGGAAAAAATAGTTAATGGGATTGACAGGTTTACCATTCAGAGACACCTCATAATGGAGATGGGGTGCCACACTCAGCCCGGTATCCCCGACAGACCCGATCACATCACCCCTTTTTACGCGCTGTCCGCGCCTAACATGCAGTTCATCCATACAGGCATAGAGGGTCTTGTAGCCAAACCCGTGATCGATCACGATCCGGTTTCCCAGTCCGCGTCCGGAACGGCGTGATTCCTCAACCACACCATCTCCCGTGGCATAAACCGGTGTACCCACCGGAGCAGAAAAATCAATTCCGGTGTGCATCTTCCTGATCTTATAGATGGGATGGATCCGGTAGCCGAACCCCGATGCAATAAGGGTCAGGTCCCTGTCCTCAATTGGCTGGATGGCAGGAATGGCCGGTAACATCTCAAGCCTGTTCTCCCCCTTGATCATCAGCACGTCATACTGTGTGGTTGTCTCCCGGTTATGCAGGATGAGAGAGTCCAGTCTGTGCGCTGTATGTGCTACGATTTCATCGTCAGGAGTGCGTAACAGCTTCTCATAGGCAGTAACCCCAACAGGATGGATTTCCGGTTCAACCGGTTCCGTTTCAAAGATCACCCGGTAGATATCCTTATCGATACGCTCAACCTCCTGCATGACAGTATCCACCCTCTTTTTTCTGTCATTCAGCGCATTGTATTGTTCCAGCAACAGTTCATTCTCCCGCCTGATCTGCCGTTCGCGGGGCGTATCAAAAAAGAGGGAGTAGATACCATTCAGCAATACGGCGATCACCAGAACCGCTGCAATGTAGATGACAATGCGCCACATACGGACACTCAGGGTGTCATCCAGTTTGTCGTAATGAAGATCTTCAGGATTAAACTTATAACGGGACCGGGCCATTTACACAAAACGGTTAACCAATTTTGTGCAAAAATAGAGATTATTTCTGGCTCATGGTATAGGAGTTATGAACTCCCTGTGGCTGGTTGGCGCGCATGGCCAGTGTGGCATATTCACCGGAGGAAAGATTCTCATAGAAAAAAAACATGGGATTAACCGGCCGTCCGTTTTTTCTTATTTCATAGTGAAGATGTGGTCCCGTGGAGCGTCCTGTACTGCCCAGGGTACCCACGATTTCACCCCTTTTGAGCTTTTGTCCCACCTTTACATGAATCGTCTGCAGGTGTGCATATCTGGATGTGTACCCGTAACCATGGTCTACAACCACTTCATTTCCATACCCGTACCTGCTCTTCCGGGCAGTGATCACAGTACCCTCACCGGTACAATGGATATCCAGGCCAAAGGGCCCTGCCAGGTCGATCCCGTGATGCGCTGCCCGTCTACGTGTAAAAGGGTCTATCCGGTATCCAAAGGTGGAGGTGAGCCAGTAAGGATCCGCAGGAGAGATGGGATTGATGGATGGTTTCGCTGCCAGGAAATGCTGATTGATAACAGCCTCTTTATAAACATTTTCAAGGCTGAGTGACTGAACCTGCACCTTACTGGAGATCTTATCTATGCGGTTGGCGACATCCAGTACAACACCGGATTCATGAAGGCCCCTCAGCTGTGCATGCCTGATGGCACCTCCCGTACCCGCCTCCCGGATGGAGGATGGTACCGGGTCGAGGCCAAGGATGGCCCTGTAAAAACGGTCATCCCTGTTCCTCAGATCGGAAAGTTGTGATTCAACCTCCTGTAAGGATGAGTTCATGGCCTGGTACTCGGAACGCAGTGTGGCATTCTCTTTCTGATAGATGATCTGCCGTGGTGTTGAATAATAACGCTCAAAACCGAAACGAAGCAGAACCGCCACGGCCATGATGCCCAATCCCATGACCAGTGATAGCTTCAGCTTCCGTGCTAAAGACATTTTAACGCGCTCAAAACGAAGTGTCTCTGCGTTGATGTAATATTTTCTTCTGTTGAATTCCACTTTTCTGAGAGCTAAAATAAAAAACGGCATATAATTTCCCAACTACCGGTTAAAAAAAATTATTTTTGCACCTCTAAGAGGTTTTAACGTAATTTAGATTCCCGGGTTACATTTTTAGTTAATTAACAACATTTCCCGCCACCATGACATCACAAGAGATCCGGCATGCATTTTTTGAGTTTTTCAGGGAGAAACAGCATCAGATCATCCCCCCGGCGCCCATGGTATTGAAGAATGACCCGACCCTTATGTTTACCAATGCGGGTATGAATCAGTTCAAAGACATCTTTCTGGGAAACCGGAAACCCGTACACAACAGGGTAGCCGATACACAGAAATGCCTCAGGGTCACAGGTAAACACAACGATCTGGAAGAGGTGGGTCACGATACCTACCACCATACCATGTTCGAGATGCTGGGGAACTGGTCCTTCGGAGACTATTTTAAGAAGGAGGCCATCCGGTGGGCCTGGGAGTTTCTTACCGCCCGGATGAAACTGGACCCGGAACGAATCTACGTGACCATATTTACAGGAGACGCAGAAGATGGGTTGGAGCGTGACCAGGAATCATTCGATTACTGGAAGGATCTGCTACCCCCCTATCGCATCATGGACGGATCCAAAAAGGATAATTTCTGGGAAATGGGTGAGCAGGGCCCCTGCGGACCCTGTTCTGAGATCCACCTGGACCTGCGGGATGACGTCGAACGCAAAAAGGTTTCCGGGGTGGATCTGGTTAACCAGAGCCATCCAAAAGTAATCGAGATATGGAACCTCGTGTTTATCCAGTATAACCGGAAAGCCGGTGGTAAACTGGAGAACCTTCCTGAGAAACATGTTGACACAGGCATGGGATTTGAACGCCTCTGCATGGCCATACAACACAAAACATCCAATTACGACACTGATATTTTTCAACCCATTATCCGGAAGATTGCAAACCATTCAGGATTAATATATGGGTCGGAACATGCTACAGATGTAGCCATGCGTGTGGTGGCGGACCACCTGCGCGCCGTATCCTTTTCCATTGCAGAAGGACAGCTGCCCTCCAATAACAAGGCCGGGTATGTCATCAGAAGGATTCTGCGGCGGGCTGTGCGCTACGGTTATACCTACCTGGATCAGCAGGAGCCATTCATATATATACTGGTGGGTACCCTGGTGGACACTATGGGAGAAACTTTCCCTGAACTGAAAGCACAGCAGGAACTGATACAACGGGTGATCAGGGAGGAGGAGCAATCGTTTCTCTCCACACTTGAAACCGGCATGCGATTACTGGATCAAATGGTAGAGAAGGCCAGACAGGATCATCTGAATGTAATCTCCGGTAAAAAGGCATTTACACTTTACGATACCTTTGGGTTCCCCCTGGACCTGACCGAACTGATCCTTTCTGAACAGGGTATGCAGGTGAACCGGGAAGAGTTCCACTCCGAAATGGCAGCACAGAAGAACCGGTCCAAACAGGCTGCCGAGACCGCATCGGAAGACTGGGTCATCCTCGGGACCGGTGAAACGGAAGAATTTGTAGGATATGACCGGCTAAGCACCGAGGTAAAGATTACCCGTTACAGGAGGGTGGTTACAAAAAACCGCACGTATTACCAGCTGGTCTTTAACATCACGCCTTTTTATGCTGAAAGCGGGGGACAGATCGGCGACCGGGGGATTCTTGAGAGTGGAAGTGAAAAAGTGGAGATCATCGATACCCGGAAGGAGAATGAGCTGATCATTCATGTGACCAATCAGTTACCTGCTGATCCCGCTGCTCCTTTTACGGCCAGGGTAGATGAAGTGCGCAGGATCATGACAACCAACAACCACACTGCCACCCACCTGTTGCACCATGCATTACGGCAGGTACTGGGTGAACATGTTGAACAGAAAGGTTCGCTGGTGGAACCCGATTACCTGAGGTTTGATTTCAGCCACTTCCAGAAGGTAACGGACGAAGAGTTAAGAAAGGTGGAACAGACTGTCAACCGTCTTATCAGGAAGAACAGCCCGAAAGAAGAATACCGCTCCCTCTCCATGAGCAGGGCAAAAGAGATGGGTGCCATTGCACTTTTCGGGGAGAAATACGGGGATGAGGTGAGGGTCATCAGGTTTGACAACTCGGTGGAGCTGTGCGGCGGGACGCATGTGGAGGCCACCGGTCAGATCGGCATCTTCAAGATATTCAGGGAGTCGTCCATTGCTGCCGGTATCCGGCGTATCGAAGCTTTTACGGGAGAGGTGGCCGAACGCTATATCGATGAACATATGGATATGGTACGGCAGATCGCCGGAACATTTGAAAACCAGCAGAACCTGGTCAAAGCCGTAAAATCAGTGGTGGATGAACACGGTAAACTTGCCAAACAGGTGGAACGCTTCCGGAAAAACATGCTGGGTGTAATCGCCAAGAATCTGGAGAACAAGATGGAGAAGGTGGGTGAAGTGGTTCTGATCACTTCCCGGGTGGAGCTGGACAACCCATCGGAGTTGCGCGACCTGGCGTTCCAGATCCGCAGCAGGTACAAGAAGATCTGCCTGATCCTGGGTTCCGAGATCGAAGGAAAGGCACACCTGGCCATAATGCTCTCGGATGTGGTCCTGGAAACATACCCGCTCAACGCGTCTGCCATGATCCGCGAAGTGGCCGGGGAGATCCGGGGCGGGGGTGGTGGCCAACCATTCTTTGCAACAGCCGGTGGTAAGAATCCCAAAGGCATTGATGCAGCGCTAAAAAAAGCAAGGGATATGATTATGAAGGAGGTGGGTTAAAGTGTGATGCTGGCCACTTTAGAAAGAGTTGGTTTGGAGGTATTGGCAATTTCAGTGTGATCAATCACCAATTCATTCTCTTCCAATAATTCGGATTCAGCCACTATCGACGGTTCCGTTTTCTGAAGAACAGGTTCCAGACCTCTCCTGGAGAAATGTCTATAGGGGCTGCCGGAATGGGATACCGATGCTGCTCCATTCATATGTTTCCTGCGGGTCCTCAATGTGGCAGCAAAAATGGTTGACAGGTTCCAGCCGGTGTGAGCAGGCAAATAGTGCTCTTTTTGTCTTATCCACCGTTCATACCGGTTCATTATACCGGGAACAGAAGCAATGAGCAGGGCCGCCGGCACCATGATAAGCAAAGTTATCACATCTCCCCGTTGACGCAGTGACAGGGCCAGCAATACCATTGTAATATTATATGTGAATAATATGAGGGATGATTGAAGATGGCTAAACCTCCGCCTTATAAGGCAATGATGTATATGTTGCAGGTCCGCATGGAAGGGAGATTTGCCCTGTATAAGCCTCAGGGTAAACACCCTCAGCGTGTCAACCAGGGGGAGGATCAGCAATCCGACAGCGACAGCAGGTGTGGCCATACTCAGTATGCCTGCACCTGTGTTTCCGGGAGGGTTCAGCTCCAGAAACTGAATGGTAAATACAGTAAGTACCAATCCAATAATCAGTGAACCGTTATCGCCCAGAAAAATCTTTCTTTTCTTACTGAATACATTGAAATAGAAGAAAGCCACCAGTGCTCCCGTTGTGGAAAAACAAAAAGCAGCATAAGAATAGCTGCCAGCAAGCATAAACCAGGCTCCCAGGCTGGAACTGGTCAGGATACCCACACCCGATGCCAGGCCATCAATACCGTCAATCAGGTTAATTCCGTTTATCACAACCAGAAACATCAACACAGTAAACGCAATACTCGCCAAAAAAGGTAAAGCCTCAATACCCAGAATCCCGTGGAAACTGGTTATCCGGATATCCCCGAAGACAACTATAAGCAAAACCGCAACCAATTCGGCCATCACTTTCTTTTGCGGGCTAACCGTCAGGATATCATCCTTTATTCCAATGTAGAACAGAATAAGCATCCCCGCAATGATAAACTTAAACTGATGATCGAATCCCGGATCGCCAAACAGCGCTGTTGGAATGATCATGGATCAATTAATATTCTTGTGGAGAAGTAAAGGAAAATAGATCTTTGTACTTTTAATTTAAGTACAGATTTATGACAACCATTGACACCGATCAATACAGAGCACTGATCCAGGTTATTTTACCCAAAGAGATATTCGATTATTTTGATCTTCTGAAGTTAGAAGTCAATGAGCAAGGGATCCATGCTTATCTGGATGAGGAGAACATTGTTCCAACAGGCTATGAAAACGAGAAACTCATTTCCAAAGGTTTTCATTCCAGTATAACTATCCAAGACTTTCCCATACGGGATAAGCCTTTGTTTTTACACGTACGTCGTCGACGATGGCAGATAGAGTCAACAGGGGCGGTGATAAGCAGAGATTGGGATATAGTTGCAAAAGGGACTCGTTTAACGAAAGATTTTGCAACTTTTTTAAAAGGTATTCTTGGATAACTATGCGATTAGCAGTAATAGTCTGGAGAAGTTCTATCATATCAATGGGGACCATTTTGGTCAGCAATACAAAGATAATCTGAGTGATTATCATCAGTGGGATCAGAAGGATCATGCCGAGGAATGGATGATCTACCCGGACAACCTTGGTGAGCATCTGAGTATAGATGAGAGTAGTTTATCCAATGGGGAGTTGTATACCATTCTGACCAATAAAGCAGCCAAGGGACGAAAAGGAGCCCTGGTGGCTATGATTAAAGGAACAAGCTCAGAGAATGTCATATCTATCCTGAAAAAGATCCCCGGAAGTAAACGAAACAAGGTCAAGGAAGTAACTCTGGACATGGCTGGATCCATGAATTTGATTGTGAAGAGAAGTTTTCCGAATGCAGTACGGGTAATTGACCGTTTTCATGTACAGAAATTAGCCCATGATGCGCTGCAGGAGATGCGTATTGACCACAGATGGGATGCCATTAATGAGGAAACCAATGCACGTGAGAATGCCAGACTCAATCAGACAACATACGTTCCTTTTAGCTTCGATAACGGGGATACGAAAAAGCAACTGCTGGCACGTAGCAGGTATTTGCTTTTCAAGTCTCCGGACAAATGGACCGATAGACAAAAACAAAGAGCTAGGATTTTGTTTGCTCAGTATCCGGATATCAAGAAAGGATTTCAATTAACGCATCAGCTACGCCTGATTTTTTCTAAGACCAAAGAAAAAGGGGCAGCATATACTAAGCTGGCAAGATGGTATAATGATGTAACAGAATCAGGGTTTAAGTCTTTCAATACGATCTCTGCAACTATCTATTCACATTATCCCAATATCCTGAATTTCTTTGATAACAGAAGTACCAATGCCTCAGCTGAATCATTCAATGCAAAACTGAAAAACTTCAGGACTGTAATGAGAGGGGTTACCGATGTAAGCTTCTTCTTATACAGAGTAGCTAAGATTTATGCATAATTTCCATACTACTCCACAACTTTATCAAGTGATCCCAGTAAAGCCACCCAAAAGGGCGGCCTTCCTGTTATATGTGATTCCGGCGCGATTCGAACGCGCGACCCACAGCTTAGAAGGCTGTTGCTCTGTCCAACTGAGCTACGGAACCATTCTTATGAATTTGTGCAGGGTAGAGCCACACAGATCGTGATGCAAAGATAAGAAAAAGATCTTTTATTGCTGGTTGAGTATCCAGTTGACCAGCCCCTTCTTTTCCAGGATGTCCATGAGTTTGTCAGGGAGCGCTTCAAACGGGAATGCATGTTTCCCCACCCTGATGGTTCCACTGTTAAAGCTGACCTCCACCTGGTCACCCGTCCGGTAAGCACTTACTGCATCCGGGTGCACGATGACCGGTAATCCCTGGTTGATGGCTGAGCGGTAAAAAATACGGTTGATGGATTTCACAATAACCGCCTGAATTCCCACATGGGAAAGGCCCACAGAGGGGTGTTCCCGGGAGCTTCCGCATCCGAAATTCTCTCCCGCCAGAATCACATCACCACTTTTGACCTCCTGCCTGAAGTTGGGATCAAAACCCTCAAACAGGTGGGGAATAATCCCTTCCGGATCAGAACTTGACACTTTGTAGGTCAGGTTTCCGGCAAACATCTGATCTGTATTCAGGTTGTCAGTATCGGAATAATCCCAGACCCTTTTCTCTTTGCGAAGTTCGCCCGGTTCGATTGTCATGGTCCTGGTCTGGACCTTGCGGTAAGGGAACTTTTCGGCACCGGGAGCGGTTCTTGGATCCTTTATCTTACCATGAATGGCACTCAATGCAACGGCTGCAGGAGAGGCCAGGTAGATCTCGGCATGCTTGTTCCCCATCCGGCCCAGGAAATTCCGGTTGGCAGAGGAGATCACCCTGAATCCGTCAGCAGGGATTCCCTGTCCTGTCCCCAGGCACGGGCCACAGGATGCGCTTAAAACATTGGCACCGGCATCCAGGAATATGGTCACAAGGCCCTCGCTGATAGCCTGGCGGTAGATTTCACGGGACGCCGGGATGATCAATAGCTGAATGCCCGTTTTTACCCTGTTTCCATCCAGTATGGCAGCAGCCTCACGCAGATCCTCGATCCTTCCGTTGGTACAGGTGCCAATGACTCCCTGGTTGATATCCAGTCCGGACACTTCTGCCAGTGCTTTCACATTGTCCACATGATGTGGCGCTGCCACAAGCGGGTAGACCTCATTCAGATCAATCTCAATTTCATGTGCATAAGTGGCACCTTCATCGGCCCAGATACCTTCTGTTTTCTCCCCGTAATAATCTGTCAATACCTGGTCTGCAGGAAATACAGCATTCTTCGCACCCATTTCCGAAGCCAGGTTGGCCAGGGTCATACGGTCAGAGACCGAAAGGGATGCGACACCCTCCCCATGGTATTCAATGGACATATAGTTGGCACCTGCCGAACCCAGGATCCCGATAATCCACAAACTCAGATCCTTGGCATACACGCCCTGCTGCAATTGCCCGGTCAGTGTAATCTTCATCGATTCAGGCACCCGGAACCATGTCTCGCCCCGCAACCATATACCCGCGGCTTCTGTGCGATCGATACCCGCCGCCATGGCATTAAAAGCTCCGGCTGTACAGGTATGGCTGTCACTACCTACAATCACCATACCCGGACGGGCATAACCGG
>JANTFK010000061.1 GCA_024763595.1 Bacteroidales bacterium
TAGATCAGATTTCTCCGGTAAATACTCCGCTGTGCCCCCCGGACTCTCTTCCTGGCCATAAGAAAATATGCGGTTAAGTTTAAAGTTAGTTGAGAACAAATATAGTTTTTTCTTCAAAACCCATTTTATGCACTATCTTTGTACCGCTTATGTCACGGATGAAAGAATTGAACAAAAAGATGATTTCCGGTATCCAGCAGATCGGAGTGGGCGTAAAGAATTTTAATGAAGCATGGAAATGGTATATCCCCAATTTTGGAATGGATATCCGGATCTTTGAAGAGAAGGCCACGGCAGAGTACATGCTCCCCTATACCGACGGGGAACCCAGGGAAAGGCATGCCTGTCTTGCCATTAATATGCTGGGTGGAGGCGGATTCGAGATCTGGCAACACACCGAACGTACACCGGTGGCCCCTGCTTTCGAACTTCAGGTGGGCGACCTGGGCATCATTGCGGGAAAGATCAAATCGCCTGTTATACAGGCAGCCTACGATCATTTGCATCATGAAGCTGAGATTCTTACGGAAATCTTGAAGGACCCGGCGGGAAGGGACAACTTTTTTGTCAAAGATCCCTTTAACAATATCTGGCAGATCGTGGAGGAGAGCTCCATTTTCATGGACTGCAATAAGAGTACCGGGGGCTCCTACGGGGCCATCATCGGCACTTCCCACCCCGAAAAGGCCATCAAGCTTTACAGCGGGGTGCTGGGATACGATACCGTGGTCTATGATCAAGAGGGTACATTTGAAGACCTTCAAACCATTCCGGGAGGAAAGGGAAAATTCAGAAGGGTATTGTTGCAACACAGTGAACACCGCAAGGGACCTTTTTCACGCCTTTTCGGTCCCTCCGAGATTGAACTGGTCCAGGCCCTGGACCGCAAGCCTGAAAAGATCTTCAAGAACCGGATATGGGGTGACCTGGGTTTTATCCATCTCTGTTTTGACGTACTGGGTATGAAAGCACTGAAAGATGAGTGCTCGGAGAAAGGATTTCCCTTTACCGTGGACTCCGATGTGCACCCCCAGGGCAAACCCTTCGATATGGGTGAGGCAGCGGGTCACTTTGCTTACGTGGAAGATCCGGACGGAACCCTGATCGAGTTTGTGGAGACACATAAGATCCCCATCTCGCAGCGGCTGGGCTGGTACATCAACCTGTGGAAACGCAGGGATGTGACCAAACCCATTCCCGACTGGATGATGAAGTTAATCCGGATGATGAAGGTCAAACCTCACAGGCTCAAAGGATAGCTTTCCAAATACAGAAACCGGTCGTAATGTGTGTTATGTTACACAAATTGTCCTGTAATTTGTAAAATATGTAGCACATAATGCGAAGAAACGCTAAAATAGCCCTGCGAATCCTGGGTGTTGTCCGACACATCAAACAGCGCCAGCTGGTTCTGGCCCTGAGCCTGGTGATCGGTTTGCTTTCGGGTTTCGCTGCAGTGCTGCTGAAGAACCTGGCACATTTTGTGGAACACAAGGCCAAAGCCTGGCTGCTGGGCGAGCACTCCAGTGAACTCTTTTTTTTGTTGCCCCTGGTGGGCATCCTGCTCACAGTTATTTTTGTAAACTATCTCCTGAAACAGGATATCGGGCACGGGGTTAGCAAGATCCTTTTTGGCATCTCCAAACGAAAAGGGCACCTGAAACCGCATAACACCTGGTCCTCCATGTTTGCCAGTTCCCTTACCGTTGGGCTGGGCGGATCGGTGGGACTGGAGGCACCCATTGTGCTGACAGGAGCTGCTATCGGATCCAACATCGGACAAAGGTTAAGGCTCAACTACAAAACGATCGTCCTGCTGTTGGGATGCGGGACCACAGGGGCCATTGCCGGGATCTTCATGGCACCCATGGCGGCCCTGATCTTCTCCTTCGAGGTGCTGATGCTGGACCTCACCGCCTGGTCCATGGTTCCCCTGCTGCTCTCGTCGGTGACCGCAGCCACTGTGGCTCATTTCTTCCTGGGTAAAGCGGTGGTCTTTTCATTCACCATCAGCGAACCCTTTCTGCTTCATAACCTGCCCTTTTACATATTGCTGGCTGTGTTCAGCGGGCTGGTCTCCGTCTATTTCACCCGGATGAACCAGTGGACCGAACATACCATACACAGGATCCCCAACACCCTGGTCAGAACACTTGTTGGCGGACTGGTACTGAGCATCCTGATCTTCCTGATGCCCCAGCTATTCGGCGAGGGTTATACCACCCTGAAAACCCTGCTGACGGGCCACTCCTCCGAACTCTTTAACGGTACCCTTTTTGGCAACCTGCTGCAGGATAATGCATCGGTAATCATCCTTTTCTTCCTGCTGCTGCTAATTTTCAAGGTAATCGCCATG
Organism: Bacteroidales bacterium; assembly: GCA_024763595.1. Taxonomy (GTDB): domain Bacteria; phylum Bacteroidota; class Bacteroidia; order Bacteroidales. Next base: position 2,357 of record JANTFK010000061.1, read on the forward strand.
GCTGTCACCACCGGCAGCGGCGGGGTCGGCGGGATCTTTGCCCCTGCCCTCTTTGTGGGTGCCATGAGCGGAGCCACGCTGGCCAGGGCTATCGAGGTGGTGGCTCCGGGCCGTATCTCCGAGAATAATTTTGTCCTGGTAGGTATGGCCGGGGTGATGGCCGGGGTGATGCACGCGCCTCTGACCGCCATCTTCCTGATCGCCGAGATCACCGGGGGATACACCCTGTTTATCCCACTGATCATCACAGCCACCCTGTCCTATGTCACCATCCTCGGCTTCGAAAAACAATCCATCTATACCAAACGGCTGGCTGAAAGAGGGGAACTGATGACCCACCATAAAGATAAGGCGGTGCTGAGCCAGCTGTCGGTGGATGATGTACTGGAAAAAGATTTCAAAAAGGTAGAAGTAACCGGCAAGCTCTCCGACCTGGTCAAAGCGATCTCCAAATCAAAACGCAATATTTTCCCTGTTGTCAACGAAAACCAGGAACTGGTGGGTATCATCCACCTGGACGATATCCGGGATATCATCTTCAATACTGAGCTCTACGACAAGGTCGGGATCCATGAACTGATGCATCCCCCCGTTGCTGTCATACCCCGCAGGGAGAGTATGGAAAAGGTCCTGGAAATCTTTGAAAATACCGACGCATGGAACCTGCCTGTTACCCACCATAACCAATACAAAGGGTTTGTTTCCCGCTCCAAGATCTTCTCCGCATACCGCAAGCTGCTCCGCGAGTTTTCAGAGGATTGAATACCATCGTTACAGCGTTCGTCAAATTCCATTCACTACTTGTTTGATGGACTCAATAATTCTTTCATACCGTTCCCTACGTATTTCATAATACAGATTGCCAAAAATGGCTTCCTGCATAACCCTATCGTCAAGTATGCTTTGAAATTGGTCTGCCAGATAGGGTGCGACGTCATCTGGTAGTTTAGTCAATTTTTCAATAATATCTGTTCGATTGTCCATTACGTAAACAATATCTTCAAAATCATGACTTGTTCTTGGGTCTTTGGCACCCCTGTCATTAAAGGCAGAGAACTTGGAGGCTAAAAAGTAGGGCAACGGCAGAATCTGAATCTTTTGATCTTTGATTGCTACTGTTTCTCTTTGTGTAAATCCGGGTGCAAACCATGGGTTGGCGGGTGCCCAGCCAACAGCTTTCGTACTCATTACATCTACTTTGATGTCTTCGTACCGGAAACGGCAGATTACATCATCTTCCGGAGATTGTTTAAATCCTTTTCGGGTTAGCTTTTCCCGGATAGCTTCCAGTTCACCTAATGAAACAATAGCCAAGCTGATATCCACATCTTTAGTTGGTCGCACATCATCCGCTGCAGGATCGTTAATATAAAGACTTACCGTTGCGCCCCCTACAAATACTACTTGCTCATTCATTTCCCCAAGTGCGAATGCAATTTTGCGGATAACCTCACGGTTTATAGCAGTGTTCTTTACCATATCCTGTTTTTCAGTTCCTTAACTGCTATATTTTTCTCTCTTGCCCTTCCTACCCGTAATGCATCTGCCAACGCCAGCAGAGCATGCAATTGCTCATCTTCCACTGCTGCCTGTGGCACAGTGGCATACAAAGGTGTAATGCCATGTCCTCTTACATTCCCTTTGGCATAAGGCCATACGTAGTTTTCACCACTGCTTATCTCTTTATTCAGGGGAGCAGCTGAATGGGCAGTAGGTATGCCTCTTACTACAGCTTCCGGTTTGACAGGAAAGACAACCGCCAGCCCGTATTGCAGAAAATCATACAGAACCTGCCGCATCACTCTTTTACCGCTATCATCGATTAAACCTGCATACCTGGAGCGAGCTACCGATTGGCTTACTTCACTTTGACTCATTTTCAACGATTGAGCCAGAGGTATCTGCTGCCAATTATCATTTTTCAATGCGAGAATTTTGAGCAGAACAACCACATCCTGTGGCTTCATGCAATATTGGGACTTTCTCATTTCAACTTTCTCTATTGCATATTGCAATATGCAATATTACGGATAAAAATTCTATATAGCAACCTTATAACTATATATTATCGCATATCGCGATATGCAATAATTCAGTACCTATTGTCTTGTTCTGCATGTGCCCAGCAAAAAGCAGATCTGCCTCCAGTATATGCAGGATCACCGATTACTGGGGTGTCCCTTGAAATCAATAAGTCCTTTCGGCTGGCTGAGTCATACCAGCCGAAGAAGTATATTTTCCTCACTTACCAGTTTAACAGACCGGACTGAAGATTCTAATATGGACATCACATGGCATTTCGACCAGTGTGCTGACCATAATTAGTACATTTTCTATCAACATACTAACCGTTTCTTTAAAATAACATGGATTATCGTAAGATTTTCCTGATAAGCGCAACCAACACCAACCCGATTAACACCCCTACCCCATTGGCAAGCATGTCATTGATGTTAAAGGTGCGGTATGGTACGAGCTTCTGTACCATTTCGAACAGCACGGTGATAACAAGTGCCAGCAGAACAACCGGGATCCACAACCGGAAGGTCATATTCCACAACCGGATTGTGGCGGCCTTCTGCGGTTGAGGGCCAGTAAGAGCATCCTGCAGTTGAGGGTCGGTGTTGGCATCATGTGGTCGCTGACCGGTGATGACATCCTGCAGTTGGGGGCCGGTGTTGGCATACTGTGGTCGCTGGCCGGTGTTGGCCTTTTGCCTGAAAATAACTGCCAGCATGGCCGGTAACGGAAGATAGATCAACATATGTACCAGATAGTCCCAGCGGATATGCAGGGTATAATTATCACTCAGTATCGTAGAGCCACCAAATAACGGTACCACCGATCCTGTGAACAGCACCAGCAGATAAAGGTATGCCAGTCGCTTATTGAATACCTTATTGAATACCATGCCAGATGTTGCTGAGCCCGGCATTGCCCTGGATCAGTTTGGCCACCCGCCAGGAGGTGTCGGTGATGGTATAATCGGCATGAATATGTGGATAGGATCGCTGGTCATGCTCCCTGATCACCATGTCGACGGCATCCAGCACCCGTACCGGTTCAAACCCGGTGAGGATAATGGTTCCGGCATCCTGGGCCTCGGGGCGCTCCATGGATTGCCGGATGGAAACGGCCGGAAACCCGAGAATGGACGATTCCTCGCTGATGGTCCCGCTGTCAGAAAGAGTACAGCGTGCCCTGGTCTGCAGGTGCACGTAATCTGTAAATCCAAATGGTTTGAGGTAACGGATCTGGCTGTTGGACCCGGTGAGATTATGTTCCTCAAGCCGCTTGCGGGTGCGGGGATGGGTGGAGACCACAACGGGGAATCCATGAGCGGCCACCAGCTTTTCCAGTACTGCCACAATCCGCTCCAGGTTCTGAAGGTTATCCACATTCTCCTCCCGGTGGAAACTGGCCACAAAATATTCTTTCTCTTTCAGTTCCAGTTCCTCCAGTATGGAAGAATCTTCAATTTTGGCCCGGAAGTGGGCCAGCACTTCGTTCATGGGCGATCCGGTCAGGTAGATTCTTCGGTGGGGCAACCCTTCGCTGATCAGGTGACGGCGGGCATGCTCCGTATAGACCAGGTTAAAGTCTGCCATGTGATCGATAATGCGCCTGTTCAGCTCTTCCGGCACATTGAAGTCAAAACACCTGTTCCCCGCCTCCATATGAAATACGGGGATCTTCATCCGCTTTGCCATGTAAGCCGAGAGACAGGAGTTGGTATCGCCCAGCACCAGCAAGGCATCGGGTTGCACCTGTTTCAAGACGCTCTCCGATTTCCGGATAACATCGCCCACGGCCGCCCCCAGGGAGGAGGTATCCACTTCCATGAAATGATCGGGTTTCCTGAGCCCGAGATCGGAGAAGAAGATCTCATTCAGCTCGTAATCATAATTCTGACCTGTATGGACCAGTGTATGCTCCATCTGTTCATCCAGCAACGGGATCACCCTGGAGAGCCTGATCACCTCGGGACGGGTTCCCACTACAGTCATTACCTTCAGCCTCGACTTCTTCATATCGGTTATACAGTTTCTATCAGTTATACGGTTTCAAAAAATGTATCCGGGTCATCCGGGTTGTAGAACTCATTGATCCAGAAAAGGGTATAGAGCTCTTCCTTCCCCGTATTGGTAATGTTGTGGGTGTACCAGACAGGCATATCCACATAAGAGGGATGTTTCCCGTCCAGGCGAAAATCGAGCACCTCGCCTGTGCCGATCCGCCGCAGCTGAATCAGTGCCTCTCCCCTGATCACCACAAAACGTTCGATCTTCCGCGTGTGAAAATGGTTCCCCCGGGTCACCCCCGGCCTGGTTGTGGAGAAGGAGACTTGTCCCCCCACTCCCAGCCGCATGGTCTCGATAAAACTGCCCCGGTCATCCGCATGCTTTTTCAGCATCACCGGAAAATAGTCGGGAATATCCATATAAGTACGGAAGGTATTGAAAAGATTTCTTTCAAAGGGAGTGGACAACGGGGGGATCGTCCCGTTTTCCGCATAGGTACTTTTGTATCCCTCCAGCAGCTTCAGGATCTCTGTGACCCTGTGTTCAGATGTGTGCGGGATCCTGTGTTCCACATTGGATTCACGCTTCAGGATGGCTTCTCCAATAATGCGCGTAAGCTCACCCACATAGATTAGTTGCATGGATTTATCCACATCAATTCTCGTCTTTTCCCCGTGTGTGAGTTGGTGGGAAAAGGTGGCCACTACTGAATTGTAATAGGGGTGTCCGAAGGGACCAAATACATTGGGAATCACCAGGCCCGTAAAGGAGGCTCCGGTTCTTCCGGCCCAATCTGCGATCATTTCCCTGCCCTCCTTTTTGGAACGGCCATAGGGGTTATCAGAATCTTCCTGTGTGGAAGAGGCAAAGAGAATATGCGGTACTGATCCCGTATCATCCAGGGCACTCAGCAACTCCCGCACCAGTCCCACGTTGGTCCGGTAAATCTCATCCGGATCGTTGTGCCGGTTGAGTGCAGCCAGGTGTACAATGGTATCACATTGGGCCACCCACTCCCTGAATACTTTCCTGTCCTGAAAGAATTCATCCTTAAAGGGTACTGTCCGGAACTGCCCGGGATCCAGGTTCAGGTAATTAAACAGGTGCGTACCCACAAAGCCGGCCTGACCGGTGATCCCGACATTAATCATGGATATCCTTTTGTACCATGGGGAGTTTTAAAAGCAAGGCTTTCATACCCTCCACATCGAGCCGCGTAGTATTGTGGGAGTGATAGTCCTCCACACCTGTAAGAGATTCGCTTCCCTCTGTGAAGAAACGGGCATAGTTGAGATCGCGTGTATCGGCAGGTATCTTATAATACCTGTCCAGATCCTCCGCCTTGAGCATGTCCTCCCTGGTCACCAGCGATTCAAAAAGCTTTTCCCCGTGCCGTGTCCCGATAAATTTGATCTCCACATCCGAATGGTAGAGCTCTTTAAGGGCCTGTGCCAGGGTTTCAAGGGTGGCTGCGGGCGACTTCTGTACAAAGATATCCCCGTTCCCGCCATGACCGAATGCGTATAATACCAGGTCCACCGCATCTTCCAGGGTCATCATAAAGCGGGTCATTTCCGGATCGGTAATGGTCATGGGCGAGCCGTTTTTGATCTGATCTATAAACAGGGGTATCACTGATCCGCGGGACGCCATTACATTGCCGTACCGGGTTCCGCAAAAAACCGTACCAGAATGGTTCAGGTTGCGCGAACGGGCAATCATCACCTTTTCCATCAGGGCCTTGGACTGCCCCATGGCATTGATGGGATAAACCGCCTTATCGGTACTGAGTACGACCAGCTTTTCAACCTGGTAGCGTTCGGCGGCAACCATTACATTTTCTGCACCCAGAATGTTGGTTTTCACCGCTTCTACCGGGAAAAACTCACAGGATGGTACCTGCTTCAGTGCCGCAGCATGAAATATATAATCAACCCCGTTCACCACCTGGTCCACCGCCCGGGCATCGCGCACATCCCCAATATAAAATTTTACAATGGGGTTATTAACCCGCTTCCGCATATCATCCTGTTTCTTCTCATCCCGGCTGAAAATACGTATCTCATCAAAACCGGATCCGATCAAACGATGAAGCACCGCATTCCCGAAGGAACCGGTTCCCCCGGTGATCAGCAGTTTTTTATTCTTAAAATCCATCCATGCTAAATTTAAACCTGTAGCCAATAAATACCCGGGCTACTACCTTACCCAGGTAGTGGTCAGGTTATAGGACTGCATATTGGCATCCACCATTGTATTGATATAGGTGAGTTCCTTCTTTGACAATACATCGATATTTGCAGTTGATGGCACCCCGCCGTCCGGAGTCATGATCAGCTGGTCCTCACCCGCCAGGGACCATGTGCCCGTTTCCGGTTCATTCAGCAGCGGAGAGGTGATCAGGTACTCACCACCTTCCTTGAACTCCAGGGTTCCGTCAACCAGCACAGCCTTACCCAGGGCAGCCAGTTTCTGAATGGCTTCATCCTGACTGTCGGTTGTCAGGTTCTGAAAGTTCCAGATCCCGTCTGTCAGCAATACATTATTATCCGTTTCACATCCAGTAAAGATCAACGCACTAAGCAACGATATCAATAATCCCGGAAGGAGCTTTCTCATGTCTTTAATATTTAATTTAGTTATACAGACAAATATACGCACTATTGCCGAAGATGTTGCAATCAGGTGGCGTGCAAATAGACATCAGGTGGCCTGCGGATGATCTTCAGATAGTGAAAATAGTGATTTCAGTTCGCGGTTCGAAAGCTCACCCACCCACTTTTCACCATTGGAAACGGTGAGCTCAGCCAGTTCCTTTTTATCTTTCAGCATGGCATTGATCTTCTCCTCAAACGTACCCCTGGTGATTAACCTGTAAACCATCACATTCCTGTTTTGCCCGATGCGATAGGCCCTGTCGGTGGCCTGGCTCTCCACTGCCGGGTTCCACCACAGATCGTAATGAATCACATGGCTGGCAGAAGTCAGGTTGAGCCCCGTACCGCCGGCCTTGATAGAGAGGATAAAGATCTTCTCACCGGTACTTTTCTGAAACCTCTCCACCATCTGGTCGCGCTGTCTGCGCGACGTTCCCCCGTGCAGGAACAGGGCTTCAAGTGCGAACTGCTCACGGATCATCTGTTGCAGCAGAAACCCCATTTCCCTGAACTGGGTAAAGACCAGTACCTTTTCGTTACTATCCAGGATATTCTCCAGCAGGTTCAGAAACAGACCGGACTTGCCTGATAATCCGGGATCAGCGTCACCCTTTTTCAGGTATTGTGAAGGATGGTTACAGACCTGCTTCAGGGCCATGATCAGCTTCAGTACCATGCCCCTGCGCCTGATCCCGGCTTCTTTCTCATCCGGGTCAATCTCCTCAATACCATCCATCACTGTGTTCAGTACACCCTGGTAAAGTGCTGCCTGCTGCTCTTCCAGTGAGGCCATATAATTGTTCTCCACCTTATCGGGCAGATCACTGATTATCGACCGGTCGGTTTTCAACCTGCGCAGGATAAAAGGAGAAGATATCTTCAGGAAGCGGGCAAGCTGCTTTTTGTCCCGGTTAAATTCGATGGGATAGGCAAACTCCCTGGTAAACTGCTTCAGGTTTCCCAGGTACCCCCTGTTTGTGAAATCAAAAATACTCCAGTATTCCGAGAGCCGGTTCTCCACCGGGGTTCCGGTCATGGCAATGCGTACATCGGCTTTCAGCCGCTTTACGGCACGGGTCTGTGCCGCATTTGTATTTTTAATATTCTGGGCTTCATCAATGATCACAGCGCGCCACTTTTTCCCGGCCAGCAACTCATGGTCGCTCCTCGAAACGCCATAGCTTGTCAGCACAACATCGGCTACCGTATCAAGCTGTCTGCCCGGTCCGTGAAAAACCGCACAGGAAATACCCGGCGAGAACTTATCGAACTCCTTTTGCCAGTTGGTCAGCAGAGTGGTAGGCACAACGATCAGGGCCTGCCCCCTGTCCATAAAACCCTCTGCTTTCAGTTGTAACAATACAACAATCACCTGAAGCGTCTTACCGAGTCCCATATCATCGGCAATAATGCTCCCAAAACCAAGGCTGGCATTCTTATACAACCATTCATATCCCCGCTGCTGATACGGTCGCAGTGTTGCACAAAGTCCTTCGGGAAGCGCCATTTCCCTCACACTTAGCAACTCATCAATCAGTTTGCGCGCAGTTTTATCCATTTCCACCTTTTCTCCCTCATACTCACCTGTAAAAACAGCCTGCAGCAACCTGTTCCGGTCCATCTTCCGCTCCTGCCGGCCTATCTGTTCCATCAGGGTTTTTAGATCGGCAGCATCCAGGTAAACATATTGATCACGCAATTTCACAATCCCGGAAAGCCCTTTGACCATCTGAAAAAACTCCCCTGCATCCATCAGCCGGTCGCCCAGGGCCACGCGCCACTCAAAATCGAGTATTTTTTCCAGGTTCAGTAAAGACTTCGGCGGCGTGCTTCCAGATGCACTCAGGGAAACACTTACCGCAGGACGCACCAGGTTTTTGAGCTCATGTGGCAGCAATACCCTGATCCCGTAAAGCCTGATCACAGGAAGAATCATGAACATCACGCGGGCAAATTCAGCAGGCGTATAAACCGGAACATGCCGGCCCGAAGTGGAGATGATCATTTCCAGGCCGGGAAGACTGGAACTCAGCATTTCGACACTTCGCAATACCTCATATTTACTGCTGCTGAATTCCGGAAGGGTCATCACGTCCGAGAGCAGGACCGCCTCCTGCAGCGGTGCATGATTATCTTCCACCAGCACCCTGAGGCCAAACCGTCCGCTCCCATCCTTCTCAAAAATCTCCAGCACCGGGGCAAAACGGTTCCGTGCCAGGTAAAACCTGTCGATCCACCGTTGTATGGAGGAAGGAATTTCGTTCTCCCCGGGCCTTTCAAAGCTATAGGTAAAGGAAGACTCAAAGAAAATCCTGTAAACCGGATCGGCCATCAAACTTTTATCACTTCCCCCGTCCATGACAAACAGCTGAAGGAACATGGCCACCAGGCTTCTC
>JANTFK010000062.1 GCA_024763595.1 Bacteroidales bacterium
GGATTCAGTACGACTGGTAACAGATACCACAGATTACAGCCTGTTCTACATCACATACAACAGTGTGCATGATCAAACAGTAACAGGTTTGCTGACCATACCCGGAAAAGGTGACCGGCCCCTTCCAACCATCATTCTGATGCATGGGCTCGGCGACAGTAAAACCGTGGACTACATTGAAGCAGGCAACCGGTACCTGTTGAATGCGGGATATGCGGTACTGCGGCTGGATATCAGCAACCACGGGGACCGATTCAAATACGATTATGATTTTGACCTGACAGACGGCTTCAGGTACCGGACACGCGATTTGATCACACAGACGGTTTTTGACCTCAGGAGGGCGGTAGATTTTATCCAGACACGGGAAGAACTTGATCACCGGCGAATCGGTTATTTCGGGATCAGTCTTGGAGGAATGATAGGAACCATATTTTGCGGCGTGGATGAGCGAATAGCAGTTCCCGTCATTGTACTTGCAGGTGGAAACCTGAATCTGATGTTCGGTAAAGCGGCACTTTCCCGGGATACGAAGGATTTTTTAAGCATCATAGATCCCATTCATTTTGTGGCAAAGATCTCTCCCAGGCCGCTCCTGATGATCAATGCGGAAAACGATGATGTGGTTCCTCCGGTCACCAGCAAACTGCTTTTTAAGGCTGCAAAGAAACCCAAAGAGATCATTTGGCACCCATCCAAACACCACGATCTGCCCGTAGACGAGGCATATCCGGAGGGAATTGATTGGTTTAACAGATATCTTTAAAACATGACCGGTAGAAGTTTACCTAAAGCGGGAAAAATTACCGGAATTATCATGGGGGTCCTGTTGCTGGCTTACTACCTTTTATTTGCGCTTCCGTTCAGGGGACAACCCTTTAACAGTCAGCGCCACGGTCAGCCGCCATTAACCCCCGCATGGGCCCTGGAATGCTGGCTCTGGGAAGATGATGAGAACACCGCCCGGCGGGTTGATGAGTTGCTGAAAGGGTATGCCAGATATGATATCCCTGTACGAACCATTATGCTGGATAGTCCCTGGAGCATGCGCTATAATGATTTTCAGGTGGACACGGAACGTTATCCGGAACCAGCGCGCTGGTTCAAAAACCTCCGGGACTCGGGATACCGTGTTGTGCTCTGGATGACCCCCATGGTGAACAGCCAGAGTGATGACACCCATGTTAAAAATTCAGCACCGTGGTACCGGTCCGCCCGTGAAAAAGGGTACCTGGCCGGAAACCACAGGGTAATCAATTGGTGGAAAGGCACCGGGGGATTCCTGGATTATGCGAACCCCGAAGCAGTTACCTGGTGGCACGGACTCCAGCAAAAAGTATTTGATTATGGCATTGACGGCTGGAAACTGGATGGTGCGGCCACGCTTTTTTCCGGCAGGGTTGGACCGTTACCCGTTCCTTATTTAAAAACCCGCCAGGGAGTCATGACCACCCGGTCGTATATGGATCGCTATTACCGGGAGGAGTATCTGCACGGATTGGCACAGAACCGGCAGTTTGTTACCCTCTCCCGTTCCATTGACCGGGGATTTCATCCCGAAGGTTTTGCCCCCATAGATGCATCCCCTGTCAACTGGGTGGGGGACCAGGAGCATCACTGGGGTTCAACAGTGCGCAAAGAGGGAGAGGGAACAGAGCAGAAGGATGTGGCACTGAAAGGCATAGAAAGTTTTGAATCGGCCATAGAGAGCATACTGAAAAGTGCAAAACTGGGCTACAACATCATTGGATCCGATGTGGCTGGTTTTTCGGGCGATTCCATCCCTCCCAGGCTCTATATACGCTGGGCCCAGTTTTCCACCTTTTGCGGACTCTTTCTGAACGGCGGACATGGCGAAAGGGCATTGTGGAAAAGGAGCCGGCAGGAACTGGAGATCATCCGGACCTATGCCTGGCTCCACACAGAGCTGGTACCCTATATCTACAGCGCTGTGGTGGAGGCAAACCAGGGTGGCAGGGTCCTGCAGCGCCCCATCAAAGGAAAATACCACTATATGTTCGGGGATCAACTGCTGGTAGCGCCCATTTATAAGGACCAGCTTTGGCATACGGTGCAACTCCCCAAAGGGAAATGGAGATACTGGTTCAACGACCGGAAAGTTTTGGAGGGCCCTCTTCGATTAACCGGTGAGTTTCCGCTGGAAGCGTACCCGGTTTATATAAGGGAAGGTGCAATCATCCCCATGCAGATAGAGCGGTCCTATACAGGGAGGGGGGACCGCCGGTCCGGCGGGTATATTACCTGGCTGATCTATCCGGATGGTGACAGCAACTGTACACTCCACCACCCCGGTAACGGAGATAAAACTACTATATTTGTCATGGAAACCGACGCATCCGTCAGCATCAGCTTCCAGGGTGCGCACCAGCCGCACATACTGCGCATACATAGTGCAACACGGCCTGAAACCGTCTCGCTTGACGGCCGGCTGCTCTCAGGTCCGGAGGACTATTATTTTGATCCGGATCAACAGAAAATCATTATTCGAACAGGTGATTATGCACGGGGAGAATATACCATTATCAAATAAAAGCCAGAAACACTTTAAATAGATATGTGATGAAATATAACAACAGAACAGCCATCGTCACCGCGTTCCTGGTGTTCGCGTTTGCGGGTCCGGCATTTCACGCCTGCACAACCAACAGCCCGGGCAAAAGCTCGGGTGAAGAGGAAAAATCAGAACCGGCCAGCCAGGCAGAAAAGCTGGGGTTCCCCGCCGGAAAAAAAGTGATCATCCTCCATGCCGATGATGCAGGGATGTGCGAAGAGGCCAATGAGGCCGTTGCCCGGATGCTTGAAAACGACCTGATCCAGTCAACTGCCATCATGGTTCCCTGTCCGGCCGGAGAAGCGTTTATACAGTGGGCCATGGAACATCCCGGAGAAGATGTGGGATTGCACCTGACCCTGACCAGTGAATGGAAGGACTACCGCTGGGGACCTGTTTCCGATCCGGACGCTGTACCCGGCCTGGTGGATCCCGACGGCATGATGTGGCATGAAGTTCCACAGGTAGTGCAACATGCTTCGGCAGCAGAGGTGGAGAGGGAGATCAGGGCCCAGATTGATCGCTCCATTTCTCTGGGATACAGGCCGGACCATATCGATACACACATGGGTACCCTCTATGGTCATCCCGACTTTGTGGAGGTTTTTTTCAGGGTGGCGGAGGAGTATGGAATACCCGCCAATGTCATTGACCTGTCAGACTCAGTGGTGGCCGCCAGGTTCCTGGCCCAGGGATATCCCATTAATGACAGGGTGATAAGCCTGGCCGGTGCCTACACTCTTCCAAAAGTGGACAACTTTACCTATGTTCCCAAAGGGGATACCTATGAAGAGAAGATCAGCAAATTCAGGCAACTTATCAAAACACTCACCCCGGGATTAACCGAGATTATCTTTCATCCATCCGTGGAGAGTGCAAACCTGAAGCAGATCACCCATTCGTGGCAGCAACGGGTCTGGGAATACGAAATGTTCGCAGATCCGGACCTGATCCGCTTCTTTGAAGAAGAGGGGATCATTTTTACCAACTGGAAAGAGGTGATGGAACGATTCAATAAAAGCAACAGCCGGTGAACAGGTTAAAAACCATATTTTTCGTCCTGCCCGCCATGTTTATGTTGTTACACACACATGCACAGCAGGCCGTTGGGGAAACACCACCGGAGATACCCCGGGGTTACCGGAACGAGACTTTTCTGAAAGCAGCCGTTGCACTGGGCTTCCTGGATCTGATTGAAACAAAACCGGCTCTGCCCGCAGATATCGAAGAGTGGAAGGGAATTGTATACAGGAAAGTGGACACCACAAACCTCCGTCTGGATATCTACAGGCACAAAGGGCTGAAAAAGAGGGCACCTGTACTGGTATTCATTCACGGGGGAGCCTGGGCTAAAGGGAAACGGTCGGACTACCTGCCTTACCTGATCGACTATGCGCAGAAGGGTTACGTAACTGTCACGGTTTCATACAGGCTTTCAGGTGTTGCACACTTTCCGGCGGCGCTGGAAGATGTGAAATGCGCGATGGAGTGGATCAGGGCACATGCAGATACTTACCTGATCGATCCGGACAGAATGGCCCTGGTAGGCGGCTCGGCGGGAGCCCACCTGGCCATGATGGCAGCTTATACAGATGAAACTGCATTCACCGGCGGATGCACAGCTACTCCGGGTAAAAAAGTCAGGGCCATTGTCAGTTTTTACGGGCCCACTGACCTGACAACCGAATATGCACGCAACCGGGGGGAAGTGAAAAAATTCCTGGGGAAAAGCTATGAGGAGGCCCCATCGCTGTACAGTGTGGCTTCTCCACGATTCCATATATCCGCAGATGATCCCCCCACACTTATTTTTCAGGGGACCATAGATGCCCTGGTGCCTGTAAGCCAGGCCGATTCGCTGCACCGGTGGCTGGACCGGGCAGGTGTTCCCAACCAGTATCACAGGTTAAAGGGATGGCCGCACACCATGGATCTTTCCAAAAAAGTCAATGCCTATTGCCAGTATTACATGGATGCCTTTTTTAAACGCTATCTTTGAAACAATTTTGGTTCCCCGGGAACTTAATGTTAGGAAATGCCATAAATAAGTTAAATAAATTGAAGACTACATTCTAATAATTACATTAAATTGCCCACATAAAAGCAAAGTACATACAAACCTTTAAAAACTGAAATTATGAAAACAGCAACGCGTTATCTGGCCGGGTTCACAGTAATTACTGTCCTGGCACTTTCAATTGTCTCCTGCAACAAAGAAGAACCGGTGCCTGCACCCGTGGTACAAAGCATTACCGCTTCTGTGGACGGATATGATGCCGCCTTTTCCATTACTGCCTCCGATGCCACCTCCTATGCCTGGGATTTCGGGGACGGGGAATCGAGCACCGAACAGAATCCGTTACACACCTATGCCCAGTCGGGTGATTATACAGCCACCTGCACCGTTACCGGTGAAGGGGGAAGTGCAAATGGAACTGTGGATGTAACCATTGCAGCTTCCCAACTGGAGATGCTGACCGGCGGACCGGCCATGGCCAATGGAAAAACCTGGAAATTCAGCTCCACATCCAGTGAGAAGGATGGCATCTATTATGCCAATGCGGAAATGGGATACCAGGACCCCATACCCAGCGGAATACTGGGGCTTATCGGTCTGGCCTCCGAGTATGAGGATGAGTTTACCTTTAAGTATGACATGACCTACACACACAATCCTGTGAACGACAGCGTGGTTACCGATATTATCTATGCCATGCTGAACCAGATTGAATTCAGGCAGTCGGCGGAAGATGTGATTGTACTCTGCCCGTTTACTCCGGAAGCCGCCACCTTTACCTATACCGAAGGTGCTGATTTCACCCTGGAGGTTGTACCCGATGATGATTACCCCGAAACCACCGAGGAGATCACATGGAGCGGACATGAAGCTGTGCTTGAAATCGAAGGAGGTACAGAGTTTGTCGGGCTCCAGGATTTCACCAGGAAATACATTGTATTTGGTATTACACCTGATAAACTGGAGCTGGGTATCTTTATCACGGCCATTTCTTCGGGTTCGAAAATCGGAACCCCCTCACACATACTGAGGATGACCTTTGTGCCGGCAGAATAGCCAGTGATCTAATTGATCATCTCAAATTATTTAGCGTGAAACCGTCTCATAAGCCAATGTGGGACGGTTTCTTTTTGGATCTGCAGCTAATGATATGTAATTTGTGTCATACAAACGAACCAAAATAAGTAGCGCCGGAATATGTTGATGCATTCAAGAAGAAGTTTCATTCAGACAACCTCCGTAACCGCTGCCGGGCTGGCCCTTGGAGGCGGTGCTGCTGCAGGCCTGGCCCCCGGAGAAGAAGCTGCTGTAGGCCTGGCCCCCGGAGAAGGAACTGCGGCCTCTGCGGTATTAGAGGAGACTGAAAAAGGGAAGCGTTCCATTCACGCCTTTACCAAATGCCTGCAGTTTCTCGATTATGGCGAGATGGCCGACCTGCTGGCGCGCAACGGTTTCGACGGAGCAGACTTAACTGTCAGACCCGGCGGCCAGGTGGAGCCCGGGAATGTGGAGAAGGATCTCCCTGAGGCTGTTCATGCCTTGCAGAAAGCGGGAATAGGAACAAAAATGATCGTTACCGGCATCAACAGTGCTGACCATCCGGATACCAGGCCCATCCTTAAAACCATGTCTGAACTGGGCATCCCTTACTACCGGATGGGATACCTCGGCTATGACCCCGGTAAAACCATTCCCGGGAACCTGGAAATGTATAAACGCACTTTTAAGAACCTGGAGAAACTGAACCGCACCTACGGAGTCACAGCCGATTACCAGAATCATTCGGGTGATCGTGTCGGCGGACCTGTATGGGACCTGTACCACCTGTTAAAGGAGTGCGACCCGGACCACATGGGAGTTCAGTACGATATCTGCCACGCCACCATTGAAGGAGGAAAGTCCTGGACACTGGGCATGAAACTGCTGGCCCCCTGGATCCACACGACCGATATCAAGGATTTTGTCTGGAAAAAGGATGAAAGCGGAACATGGAGGGTAGCGTTTGTTCCGCTGGGTGAAGGCATGGTGGATTTCAGGCACTACTTTAAACTGTATAAAACCTTACAAATAAAGGGTCCGGTATCCATGCATTTTGAATACGACCTGGGAGGGGCAGAACATGGGCACCGGGAGGTTACCATGAGCCGGGCACGCATCGAATCTTTCATGAAAAGGGACCTGGAACTACTCAAAGATCAGATCTGACCAGCACATCCATCATCCGTCGGATCAGCTCATCGGTATAGGGCCCCATATAAGGACCAAACCAGGACATCAACCTGGACTCATATTCATTCAGGTGATAATATTTCCCGGGAATAATATAACCTGTGTAGGCACCATTGAAGCTTGTCACCAGCGATTTGTACCCCTTCCTGTACATGGCGTTTGCATAGCCGATGGCCAATTCTCCACTGAAATCGCAGGGGGCCGTACACCAGATCAGCTCCCCGATCCTGGCCGCCTGGATATAGACTTCACCCATGGGTGGGAAGAGTTTTCCGGCTATAAACGGGCGAAGGCGTAATCCGTCGGTTACCCGGACATACATCTCCGGTAACTCCATCTCCAGGGTCATACATGCCAGAGCGGAATGTGTGGACAGCACGGTTGTTTCCGCATGGATACGCAGGGTGTCGGCCAGGGCCTCACCTATAAATCTTGCCTTTTCAAAGCCTTCTCCCTTTCCCGCGGGACGGTGACTGCCAACGCTTCCGGCAAAAAAGAGTGCCAGGTCATATCCCGCATTTTCCATTTTTCGCTGCCAGTAACCCGGGTAATCTGCCGAAAACAGCATGTTGTCCCCACCCATGGTGGTGGCATGTGCACTGTAGGAACCCAGTATGGCACTTCTGCCCTGCTCCTGCTTCACAACCATATAAACAAATGCACTGTTCTTCTGCCCCTTTTCTCCCACCAGCCGGTTGGAGATCAGGCCGGGTGCTTCAAAACTTCCCGTTCCCAGCTTTCCGGCCTTCAGATCCAGAACAGCCAGTTCAATGGCCCTGCTGAACTGCCCTGTCAACCATTCGCTTACATACGGATTATAAGGCCCTGCAAAGGTCTCTCCCACTACTCCCTCAGACCATGCCCCCACACCTGAGTGCGTATGGGTGGCCGAGAAAAAGAGCCGGCTCCGGGGTATGCCGGTCCGTTCTTCCACCAGGGCACCCACCGCTTTACTGATATGGGGCGGGACAATTAACATATCGGCCGCCACCAGTACCATCAGTTCACCGCCTGTTTGTATCGCCACCGCTTTCACAAAAAGGCTGTCGTGTACACCCTCTGCCGGTTCTCCCTCCCTGTCACCGTATCCGGCCAGGGGTACTTCTCTGAACACACCGGATACCGGATCATCTTCCGCCGCGCCTGTACCGGGAGTGATACCTGCCCTGCCGAATCCTGCCTGAACCGTTCCTTCAGCTAACGACAGACTGCCGGACAGGCTGTCCAGTTTTTCCATTGTATTTATATAGTAACCGGCATTAAAATAGGGGGTATCATCCACCCGTTCCAGCCCCCAGATGAGCAGGAGCAGAACAATTGCCGTAAGAATCCCCAGCACCTTCAGGAGAATCCGTATATACTTCATGATACAGGTTTTTGAATCAAGTGGTACAAGATAGGCATTATGTCACTATCTTTAGATGCATCTCAACAAGCTTTTGATGCATCTTAACAAGCAGATCAAACAACGTGACTAAACAAACATGAACTTTTCAAATGACAATTAAAACAGATAAACGAAAAATCGATAACTCATGAAAAACCTGGCATTTCTATTTCTGATATTATCAAACGCTGCCCTGGCACAGTATGAAGGTTATAAAGTGGATGCACTTGTCACGCCCAGGCAACAGGAGATGATTATCACCGTTGGCGGAGAAGACGCAGATATCAAGGGATTTACAAACAGGTCCATTCAACTGGCCATCGATGCGCTGCCGGAACGTGGCGGCACGGTAAAGCTTACACCGGGTACATTTAAACTGAAAGATGCGGTACACCTGCGATCCCATATGAAACTGATCGGATCGGGCCCGTCAACCATCCTGAAACGCGGACCGGGCTTCAGTTCCAGACTGATTGATGACGCAGATTATGGGGAGCTCAAACTGATGGTGGAGGACCCC
Source organism: Bacteroidales bacterium (assembly GCA_024763595.1). GTDB lineage: Bacteria > Bacteroidota > Bacteroidia > Bacteroidales. Next base: position 8,726 of record JANTFK010000062.1, read on the forward strand.
TCGGGATTCGAACCGGGAATGAGTGTGCAGATATGGGATGACCCCCAGTACGGCTGCTGGGCTCTCTCCATCGGAACCATTACGGATATGGAGGGAAATATCCTCTATATCGATCAAAAACTGATCAATGATTACAAGGTTGAAGATGGCGGGATGGTATCCAACGCAGGTTCAGGCATCCTGATCTACCAGGCTGAAGATGTCCTGGTCTCCGATTTTACCGTAGACGGGAACAGGGAACATCATGAACGTGTGGATGGGTGTAACGGAGGCGGGGTTGCCATCCGGGAATCCAAAAATATTACGGTGGATAAAATCCATGTGAAAGCGTTTAACGGCGAGGGTATCACCTGGCAGATCACCGAGAATGTAACCGTTCAGAACTGTGAGATAGAAATGTGCGCCAATAAGGGGTTGCATCCGGGATCAGGATCCCCGGGATCCAGGATTCTGAATAATAACAGCCACCATAACGATGTGGACGGACTTTTCATTTGCTGGCGGGTTCATCACAGTGTGGTAAAAGGCAATCAGTTCCACGACAATGGCAGGTACGGCATCTGTACCGGCCATAAAGATTCCGATGTTGTCTTTGAGGATAATCATGTCTATCAAAACGGCAGTGACGGAATAAACCTCCGGGCTGAGAATGACAGGAACTCCCCCCACCGGAACAGTTTCATCAATAACCTGATCGAAAACAATGGTCAGAGAGAGAAGGGCTATGGCATTGCCATCCACAGTTTCCCGCAGGATGTTGTTATCCAGGGCAATACCATTCGTGATACCGGCAAAGGAACCCAGCTGGCAGGCATCTTTATCGGGAAAGATGTTCCACCGGTCAGGATCTTAGATAATAATATGAGCGGCCATCCGGATGGCAAGGTGGTGAAGGAGTAGGAGAAGCGGTTACCATACCTGAATCTCATTGATATACCTGTTTCCTGCGGGAACTCCTTCAAAACGGACCTTTGCAATATTGTCCGGATTGCCGATCTTTTTCAGATCCTCAGCTCCGGCGGTCATAACCGGTTCCGCATTATCATCTGCCTCTTTCATATCAAGCCACCCGGCGGTGACTGAGTAAACCCTGAAGGTATAGTGCTCAAAGTGCTGAACCGGGCTACCCGGTTCCGGGGAAAACGGGGATGTTGAATAGACCCGTATCTTCTTTATGGCTCCCGGGGAAGGGAAAGCGATCTCGATATAATCACCGGAGCTTTTCCCGTCACTTTCAAACCGGTAGACTGCCCGTCCCGTATTTTCTGTTTTATAAAACCCGTCATTCAGGGCCAGGCGCCCGTCTTTATGTCCCGAAGTAAGTTTGGCACCATTCCCGGCATAAGCCAGGTTCTCCCTGTTAGCTTCATCGATCGCTGAATAGATAGTTGCGATCTCAGTCTCAACCGCCTTCAGGGTTTTGCCCGGAATCTTCCCGGACAGATAAATGTGCACACCATTTGCAGGAAAATCATCTGTAAAGAGACCATTGACCGGTGAGACCGTCCTGTTCTCGGACAGCACATATAGCTTTCCGTCCGGCACGCTCTGGACAATGCTGATACCGGGCTTCACTGATAAACCTGTGTTGACCGCAATGGTAACCAGCTGTCCGTTGTATTCCCTGCTGAGCACCTCAATGTCCCTGTCATTTGCCCCGGCTGCCTTACGGGTACCGGACAATAGCGGATCCCTGATCTTTGCTATTTCCCCGGCTATGAAGGGGTATCCGATTTCCAGGTGGGGCTCCGCATGCACAAAATTCTCGCAGTATCCGATAATCCCTGTGGCACCATGCACAATGGCCCCGTAGATTGTTGCCCGCAGTTCCCTGAATGTCAGGGCACGTGTATCATCCTGATTGGGATCGAACATGGCATAATTGAAGAGCTGGGGCGTAAACCATGCGACTTTCCCACCCGCAATGGCCGCATCGATGTGCGGGGTAACAAAATTGACCAGCGAACCGTCACCGAATACGGCAAGCTCCCCCCAGCCCCATTTGGATGCACCGGTTGCCTTCAGCACACTCGGATAGGGATCGGGCAGCATGACATCCGCTGCATCTTTATAAGTTCCGACTCCCCTGGCAGAGTAGTTTACTACAATAACCGGGTGGTTATACTGATCGACCGATTTGATATACCTGTAAACATCTTTACACCATTGTGGCGATATATTCCTGCCTTCCGGCTCATCGATGAGGTACCAACCCAGCAACCCTTTATGCGTTTTAAATTTATTCACAACCTCCGAAATGATTTTTGCATCTTCCGGCTCAAAAGTTGCAAGCGCTTTACCCTTCTCCACCCTGTTATAGAGATCACGGGAAAAGGGATAGATGAGCAACCTCATGTTGTTGGCAGCCGCTTCATCAAGGATCGTGCTTATTTTCGCGATATGCTTTGTAACCGTTTCGCCCATGACATAGCACTGGTTCCCGGTCATGCCGGCAGCAGCAAGATCTGCCATGTTCTGCCATGTGAACCCCTGCGGATTAATACAATAATAGCCCACAGGAAAGAAAGTTTCTCCGTTGATTCAATACTTCGTTAAACTTTGACATAAAATCTTGAAAATCAGCAAAATAAGTGATTGATAAATTTGGTTAAGTCCCTGATAATCAGTAACTTAATAG
>JANTFK010000063.1 GCA_024763595.1 Bacteroidales bacterium
CTCACAAAGGATCAACAAATCAATGATGATCTTTCGCTTTTGGGCGACCTGGTTAAAAAGCCGGAAGCAAATATCATCAAGCTTCCCAACATCAGTGCCTCAATTCCTCAATTAATGGCTGCCGTGGCCGAACTTCAGGCAAAGGGATATGCGCTGCCTGACTATCCTGAAGAACCAAAAACCAAAGAAGAGGAAGAGATCAGGGAACGGTACGCAAAGTGTTTGGGCAGTGCTGTAAACCCTGTGTTGCGTGAAGGAAATTCCGATCGCCGCGTAGCGCCATCAGTGAAAGCATATGCCATGAAAAATCCAAAGAAACTGGGTGAATGGTCTCCTGAGTCGAAAACACATGTAGCACACATGAACGATAATGATTTCTATGGCAATGAGAAATCTATTGTAATGGATAAAGATGATGTCGTAAACTATGTTTTTGTCGATGAAAATGACAATACAACTGTATTAAAAAGGGGGCTTGCCCTTGTAAAAGATGAGGTGCTCGATGGTACTTTTATGAGTGCTGCAGCTTTACGTTCATTTATCGCTGAACAGGTTGATGATGCCAGGGAAAACAACACACTCTTCTCGGTCCATTTGAAAGCGACCATGATGAAGGTATCCGATCCCATTATTTTCGGGCACTTCGTGTCAGTATATTTCAAGGATGTGTATGATAAACATGCTGATACCTTTAAGGAGCTTGGCGTGGTGCCAGATCTGGGCCTGGGGGACTTGTATAATAAGATAAGCGACCTGGACCAGGCAAAACGAAAAGAAATTGAGGAAGATATTCAGGCAGTTTATGACCGGAACCCTGCGCTTGCAATGGTCGATTCAGATAAAGGGATCACAAATCTTCATGCAGGTAATAATATCATTATTGATGCTTCCATGCCCAATGTGATTCGCGACAGCGGGAAAATGTGGAATGCGGATGGCAAACTTCAGGACACAAAAGCGGTCATACCTGACAGGTGTTATGCAACGTTTTACCAGGAAGCAATTGCATTTTGCAAAGAACACGGTGCCTTTGACCCTGCAGTGATGGGTAATGTATCCAATGTCGGGTTAATGGCTATGAAAGCTGAGGAGTATGGTTCACACGACAAGACTTTCAAAGCTCCCGGGAACGGTACAATCAGGATCGTAAATAACCAGGGCGATGTATTAATGGAACATCAGGTTGAGAAAGATGACATCTACCGAAGCTGCCAGGCAAAAGATATTGCCATTCGCGACTGGGTAAAACTGGCGACCAAAAGAGCACGTACCACCGGTAGTCCTGCTGTTTTCTGGCTTGATGATAACCGCTCACACGACAGGGAGTTAATTGCGCTCGTAAATAAATATCTGCAGGATCATGACTCCAACGGCCTTGACATCAAAATAATGGCCCCTGTTGACGCCATGAAATATACCCTTGAAAGGTCGAAGGCCGGGAAGGACACCATTTCAGTTACAGGTAATGTATTAAGGGACTATTTAACCGACCTTTTCCCTATCCTTGAGCTTGGTACCAGCGCAAAAATGCTGTCAATCGTCCCACTTCTTGCCGGAGGCGGACTTTTTGAGACAGGTGCCGGAGGATCCGCTCCAAAACATGTTCAGCAGTTTATTTCAGAGGGCCACCTGAGGTGGGACTCTCTTGGCGAGTTCCTTGCATTAACGGTGTCGCTGGAACATCTGGCAAATAGTTATAATAATGAGCTCGCCCGGATCCTTTCAGTAACGCTCGACAAAGCGGTTTCCAAACACCTGGAAAACAGAAGAGGGCCATCGCGTAAAGCAGGGGAGATTGACAATCGCGGAAGCCATATGTTCCTTGCCCGGTACTGGGCCGAAGAGCTGGCAAACCAGAATGACAATGCAGCGCTGAAGGCAAAATTTGAGGGAGTGGCCAGGCAATTGAAGGAGAATGAAGAGAAGATACTGGCAGAGATAGCAGCTGCTGAGGGAAAGCCAACCGATATTGGCGGATACTACAAGCCGGATGACGAGCTGGCGACAAAAGCCATGCGGCCCAGCAGCACCATGAATGCGATTATTGACAGCATCCCATAACCACATTCTTCTCTTAATCCGGTGCTATGCAATATAAATATTTGTGACCCCTGAGATACAGATCCTTCCCTACAATCACAGGTGAGGCACTGAAGCTGTCAGTCAGCCTGTTGGTCGCCAGGATTTCCAACCGCGGGCCCTGTCTGATGACTACACATACTCCGTTTCTCCCTAAAATGTATACACGATCCTTTGCCGCGACCGGTGATGCATACACTCCCACGATATTGTCAAGACGCTGTCCTGAATAATACGGTTCCCCGGTTTCCGCATTTAAACACGACAACATATTTAGGTTACTCTTTAAGAAATAGAGGTTACCTCCGTATAATAACGGTGACGGCACATAGGGTGTATCTTTCATATATTTCCATACGATGGCTCCTGAAGATGAAGCTTTGCCATGGGCCTTTTCCAGGGAAATCGCCTGCAGGACACTTTCCTGAAAACCACCCGTAAGATAAACTATCCCATTGGCAGAAACAGGGGTCGGAATTGGATTATTGGTCATACCACGCGCAGTCCATAACTCTTTTCCCGTTTCCAGATCATAAGCACGTGTCCGCATAATCGAAGAAGCAACAATCTGTCTTTTCCCATTATAGCTGATAACGAGTGGAGTGGCCCATGATGTCCCGTCGTTGCGGTTTTTACGCCAGAGCTCCTTTCCCGTACGCTTGTCCAGCACCGCGATAAAGGAGTTGCCCGTATGATCCCAGGTCACAATGAGTTTGTCACCGGAAAGGAAAGGAGAACTTCCCTCTCCCCAGCTGTAGCGGATACGCAGATCACCAAAATCTTTTTTCCATTGGAGATTCCCGTCCATATCATAACAGTAAAATCCACGTGAACCGAACGAAGCGATGACATGCTCTCCGTCAGTTACCGGAGAACAGGATGCCCAACTCGCATCAATGTGACGGCCCTCATGAGGTTGCTCCACGTTGGCAACACGCCGCCAGATAAGGCTTCCGTCCTTCCGGTTCATTGCAAGGACTTCGTAGCTGTACAAGTTCTCCTGACCTGCAGGAACAGCAGTCAGGACGAAAATGTAATCTCCCCATACAACAGGCGTTGCATGCCCGGTACCGGGCAGTGATACTTTCCACCGGATATGATCATTTTCGCTCCACCTGATGGGAGGATCACCATAAGGTGCCTCGCCCGTCATCAACGGCCCCCTCCATTGCGGCCAGTAATAGAGTGCCTCTGAAGAAGGTTCCTGCAAACGGCCGGTACCGGCACAGAAAATAAGAATCGATGCAACTAACAACCACAACCACAACCATGTGCTCCTACTTGTTATTGCCACAAACGTTTTATGAGTAACCGGTCGCATACTTTTCCATTGCGTTCATCAGATCCCGCATAGCGATCTGGTCATAATGATGCCAGCAGGTATCATTGGTATTTACCAAAGTTACATAAAAACAAGAATGGCGGTCAGCGGGGTGTCAACGGGCTGTCACAGATGGGAAGGCGGTCAGCGGGGTGTCAACGGGCTGTCTGGTGATCTTTCCGGGACCCGGATAGTTCAGGGACCAGCTCCTCTATATACTTCAATACATTTTCACGGATCTCCCCGTATCTTTCGGCAAGCTCCCTGGTAAACGTATCTGAAAAAACCATGTCTTCCCTGATCTCAACCGCAATAATGAAAATTTTTCCGGGAATGCGGAACTCCAGGGACCTGCCAAATTCCAGGGCGGTGATAAAACTGGTGTCGTGGATATTGGAAAGATGACGTGTTTCCCTGAAGTGGTCCGGCGTCAGAAGATAGACATCCCCTACTCTTCCGCCCGCGGTTTTTATTGCATCAATAATAACAACCGTTTCGTACCCGTCAATGAATTCCAGAATCTCGAGTCCCCCGACGTTCAGTTTTTCAAAATCGGCCAAGGCGTCCGAAAATCGTTCCCGGAGAAAATCGCAAAGCCTGGGGCCGATTCCGTCGTCCGTCAGAATATCATTTCCGATACCCAGTATCAATATTTTGTTTTTTACCACAGGCATCCTTTCTGCAGGGGACGGGATCCGTTTCCGGGTCATCCGGTCTGTATCCAAAGACCAGCGTTTACGCGCCACGGACCGCACCGGTTTTAACGCGCCACGGACCGCACCGGGTATAACGCACCACGGACCGCACCGGTTTTAACGTGTCACGGACCGGATCAATGTCCCGTCTTTCTCCCTGATGTTTACGATCATCGGCATTTCTCCGGGCAGACTGTGGGTTGCGCATGAAAAACAGGGATCGTATGCACGGAAAGCCATTTCGATCATGTTCAGAATACCGTCGGTTACTTCAACCCCCCTGCTGATCAGACCCTGGGCCGCTTTCTTCAGGGACATGCAAATGGCAGCATTGTTGTTGGTGGTGCCCACGATCAGGTTTGCTTTCTTTACCATGCCTTTATCATCCGTGACATAATGATGGGTCAGTGTTCCGCGTTGGGCTTCCACAATGCCCACTCCTTCATTGGGAATATTCGGAAGCGGACTTCTTAGCTCCTTGCCAGTAATTTCAGGATCCGTGGATAATTCCAGGCATCTTTCGGCGGAATACAGCAATTCCACCAGACGGGCCCAGTGCATGGCCAGTGTAGAATGCACCGGCTTACCACCCAGTACTTCAAACATTCTGTCATATTCCACCTGAGCCAGGGGTGTGGCCATTCCGTCGGCCGCATTCAGGCGGGACAACGGAGTAGCCTGATAAACGCCCGAGTCCTGTCCGTCAACAAAACCTTTCCAGCCTATTTTTTTCAGGTAAGGGAACTTGAGGTAACTCCAGGGTTCCACCCTTTCCTCCACAAAATCCCGGTAGTTTTCAGGAACATATTTACAGTGCTCTTTCCCTTCGGTATCCACGACCCTTACTTTTCCATCGTAAAAATTTACCTTATTGTTCTCATCCACCAGCCCCATGGAATGCAATGACAGGGAATAGGGACCGTTTAGAATCAGTTCCACATAATCCTTGTTTCCCAATACCACATCGTCGAAGATCTTCAGGGAGAATTTGGCAAAATCTATAAATCCCCTGGCCTTCCCCTCAATGTCGGCCCGCTGCTCTTCAGTCAGACCCTTGCGGACACCGCCGGGTATGTTCATGACCACATGCGTCTGGTGCCCACCCAGCAAGGCCTGGATTTCCTGCGCGATCCTGCGTTGTTTAATCACCTCGGTACCAATATCGACCCCGACCTTATTGATCACCCCGAGGATGTTCCTTTCTGCTTTATTGGCGGTGGGCCCCACAACAAAGTCTGGTGCGGCCAATGCATAAAAATGGGCAATATGGCTATGAACGAAGTGGGCCATGTAAAACAGCTCCCTGATTTTCTTTGCAGTCGGCGGAGGTTCTACACCATACACCGCATCTACCGCCTTTCCGGAGGCCATATGATGACAACCCGGACATACGCCGCAGATCTTGGTAACGATTTGAGGCAGTTCCTCCACCGGACGGCCTTCACAGAATTTCTCGAAGCCCCTTAATTCCGGTACCTGGAAATATACATTTTCCACATCTCCGTCATCTTTCAGGAAGATTTCGATCTTGCCGTGTCCTTCAAGGCGTGTTATGGGGTCTATGGTAATCCGTTTCTTCATGGCAGTAAATATTTGAATACACGTATAAATAAAACCGGCCTCATATATCCGTATTGATTTTTCTTCTCAGAATAGAACCAGGCAGGCTGAACCGGTAGAATGTCCCGGCAGGATCCGCTATCTGGCTGACAATTTCTTCAATTTCATCGGGATCATCCGAATCGATCATGGTGGCTACCGCCGACATCATTTTTGCACCCGGATCGGGCACATCATCGGGCGGGCCGTAACATCCCCGGCAGGGTGCGTTCCCTTCAATGCACCTGCATCCACATCCCCCGCGGGTGGCAGGCCCCATGCATATAATCCCCTGTTCAAGGAAGCAGGTTTCTCCATCGTCTTCAATCTCAAAAGGACGTTTGAATTCCCTGATATGTTTGTTATCGGACTTCTTACGCTCGCATTCATCACACTGACCCTTATCCAGTGCACCGATGACCGAACCTTTCGGCGGCAACTCACTCCCGTTCACAATGGCCATAAAAACTTCCAGTAATCTTTCGGTCTGCGGCGGACAGCCCGGCATGTAATAATCGACATCAACGGTCTGGTCCAGTGTCCTGACATCGTTATAGAATTCCGGGAGCGAAAGTACACCCTCTTTCACTTCATGCCTGGTCTCAGGATAGACCGGTCCCGGATTTATAGTTGAACTGCTTTCCAGGTACACCTGTTTCAAAATCGCTTCTTTCGAAGAGAAATTTCCCAGGCCGGGAATCCCTCCCATATGGGCACATGAACCATACGCAACCAGGATCCTGGTTTTTTGCCTGAGCAGTTTTGCCATATGTTCATTTTCGCTGTTCCTTACCGCACCATTAAACAGCGTAATGTCTATATAGTCATCCTCCATGGCCTCCACATCAGCGTATTTGGTGTCCAGGGCAATGGGCCAGAAAACCAGGTCCGCATTGGCCGTCACATCAAATAGTTTTTCGTGTACATCCAGGACAGAAACACAGCAACCTCCGCAGGCAGCGCCCCAGTAGACAGCCATTTTCAGTTTTGGTTTACTATTTTCTTTACTCATGATCCATTCATTTTAGCTTAATGTGTTCACAACTTCCTTGATCCTGCTGGGCCCCAGTTCCCGGATGCTCCCGGTAAAACGATCCACGAGCTCGGCAAACTGCTTCCCCTCGCTGGCGCTGATCCATTCAAGATGCAGGCGTTCAGGCTCTATCCCCATTTGTTTGATGTATTTCTTAAGCAGATGATAGCGACGCAGGCATTTGTAGTTTCCTTCATGATAATGGCAATCGCCGGGGTGGCAACCGCAGATCAGTATGCCATCCGCACCTTTTTTAAATGACTCGAGTACAAAGGTCGGATCCACCCTTCCGGAGCACATCGTTCGGATAATCCGGATGTTGTGTGCATATTTCAGTCGTGATGTGCCGGCCAGGTCAGCTCCCGTATAGGAACACCAGTTGCATAAAAATGAGACAATGGTTGGTTCAAATTCCATGTTCAGACTTCTTTTAGTTCCATTGATTTTTCAAGTAATCCATCTATCTGCGAAAGTATTTGCAGGTCGGTGAAGTGTTGTGCGCGTATGGCCCCGGTGGGACAGGTGGATCCACAGGTGCCACAACCTTTGCATAACACTTCATTCACTACCGATACAGATTTTTCCTCATCAAAAGTGATCGCTGTATAAGGGCATACGCTGATGCATGTCTGACAACCGCAACACCGGTCCTCATTAACTTCAGCCGTGGTTACTTCCACCTCGACATTTCCCTTGCTGATGGTACAAAGAACCCTTGCAGCAGCGGCCCTTGCCTGCGCAACCGAATCGGGAATATCTTTGGGTGCCTGGCAGCTTCCTGCTACATAGACACCATCTGTGGTGGTTGCCACAGGATCAAGTTTCGGGTGCCGCTCAATAAAGAATTGGTTACCGCACATGCTGACTCCCGTTACCTGGGCCAGTCTTTTGGCTTCTTCGTGAGCTTCTATGGCAACCATCAGTATAACAAGATCAGCGGGGACTTCAATCCTCTCACCGGAAAGCTTTTCGTCCAGTTCAATGATCATATCACAATTGTCCTTCGGACCAGCTTTTCGGATTTCCGGTAATCCGTTATGCTGGTCAAACATCAGGAACATGACATTCTTCTTTGATGTAACCGAATAGAGCTCTTCACAGCCGTTACCCATGGCGCGCATATCCGCATACATTTCGAATATATTCGCACCGGGAATGGCTGCACGGACCATGTTCGCATACTTCAGAGCATTCTTGCAGCATAACCTTGAACAGTAGTCATGGTAGGTTGCATTACGGCTCCCCACACAGTGTATCACTGCCACATGCCGGGGAATCCTGCCATCCCTGGTCTCTATCTTACCTGCTTTCAACATCCCTTCAAACTCAAGGGAAGTGACGACATCCGGAAGAATTCCGTATTTGTAATTCTCTATGACTGACGGATCAAAAGCTTTTAAGCCAATGGTCACGATGATGTTACCAAACTTAAGTTCAAGGTCCCGGCCATCTTCAGAAACCGTAGTTGTAAAATTTCCCAGGTAGCCACTAAGTTCCTCTATCTGGGTATTCAGCAAGACCTGAATGTTGGGATTGTTCATGACCTTATTGATCTTGGCCCGGATCATCTGGGTAGTGGAATACATAAAGGGGGAAGTGAGGCACATTTTTGAAGCAAAGCCCCCCAGTTGTGCACTTTTCTCAACCAGGTAAACCTGCTTGCCGGCATCGGCAATTTCAAGTGCCGCCGTAATTCCTGATATTCCGCCCCCGATGATCAGCGTGGCCGGGTTGATCTCAACGGAGCGTTTTTCCAGGGACTCATGCCAGCAGACACGGTTAATGGCCGCAGCAACCAGCGACTTGGCTTTCCTGGTCGCTTCTTCCCTGTCATTATGCACCCACGAAACATGCTCACGGATATTGGCCATTTCAAACATATAGGGATTCAGCCCCGCATGTTCAAGTGCTTTTCTGAATGTCAGTTCATGAATCCGGGGGGAACAGGCCGAAACAACCACTCGGTTTAATCTGTGTTTTTTAATGTCACTAATAATGAGATCCTGCCCGGGATCGGAGCACATGTATTTATAGTCCCGTGCGATCACCACATTCGGCAATGTTTCGACTTCCATTGCAACGTCTTGAACATCTACCATTTTTGCAATGTTGTTGCCGCACCAGCAAACGTAGACTCCTATTCTGACTTCTTCCATAACTCCGGGATTTAAGCAAATTGAGGGATGGGTGCTTCCTCTCTTCTTCCTGCGGCCCTTTTCAGGGCTTTAATATAAATCGCAAATGGACGATACGCCAGGTGCGACCATTTGGTAAAGGGAACTTCTATAAGGATCATAGGGACCAGGATGGCCAGGTGGATCACATACGAAAAGTAGGTTTCCAGGGGCATACCCGACAGGCGGAAAATATGCACTGCAATACCGGATAAGGCTGTAAGCCCCAGCATAATGATAAAATGCCAGTCGGTCGGATGAGTATGCTTCAGCTTGCATTGTCTTTTACGAAAGCGGCCGACAATAACAGGGATCAGGAAAACAAGGATCCCGAAGGTCGCGTAATAGCCCAGGATCCTTTGCCAGTTGTACCACGGAACGATCTCTTCGGTCTGGAATACGGGCAATAACGCGACAATCAGTATAAACATGATGGTATAGCCCGTCATCAACGTGATGTGTCCCAACCAGTATGATTTATCATCACATTTTCTCAGTTTGGGCTGGGTCAGGAAGTGATATACCAGCCTCCAGAATTCGGTAACATAGGCCGTAAGGGGTATCCGGACCGACGTATCCCTCCACAGGGTAAGATAGAACATCCTGAAAATATTGGAAATGAGCAGCCCCCCTGCAATCAGTGCCATAACCCAGTCCCCGTAATGGATAATATACAGGAACTTACTTCCAGAAATTCCATCCACCAAATTATTGATCATTACCCCGCCCTGTGCGTTGATAAACCGCGCAGGATTTGACCACAGTTCCGCAGAAGGTGGAAGGAACAGTCCGAACAATGCGAGGATGATGATCCCGATCCCAACAATAACCGCAATCTCCCAGGCTGCGGATGTATAGAGCTTTTTCGATAAGCCGGTCCAGTCGTAAACGGATGTCTGATACCTTCTTATCGAACGCATGATCTCACATGGATTCGCCTCCCGGGGACATGTTTTCGTACAGTCGCCGCAGAAATAACACATCCACAGGTCCGTATTGCTGATGAGTTTGTCCTTCAGCCCCATTTGTGCCTGCCTGATGGTTTTCCTCGGAAACAGCGTATCCTCTTCGGTAAGGGGGCAATTGGCCGTGCAATTGCCGCAATGGTAGCAATCCTTCCAGTCTTTTACCCCGAATTTCTCAAGACTTTTAAAAAAAGTTGGATCAACTCTTGTTGCCATATTCAGATTCATTTTACAGATGAAAGTTCTCTGGCCCGCGTTTCGATCTCCCCGAGCGTCATGCCTATACGGCCTTTGGAAGTGTTCCCGGTGATCAGGCTTTGAAGCACCCGGGAAGCAGCTGCGGATGCCTGTGCCACGGTATCCGGTATGTCCTTGGGTCCCTGACACAACCCGGCTATCGCAATTCCGCCATCCTTTGTATTGACCGGGTTGCTGATCTGGTGAATTTCATGCATCCAGCCGTAATGATCCGTATCCAGGCCAAGCATTGCAGCAAGATCCCTGGCATCATCAGCAGGTTCAAGTCCGACTGCCAGAATGACCATTTCAACTTTTTGCTCAATGATCCTGCCATTCTCCACATCCTCACTTCGGATGAATAACTCACCGTTAACAGATTCAACCGTGGCAGTCCGGCCACGGATCATATGTATTCCTTCTCTCTTTATTCGTTCATAGAACTCCTCATAACCTTTTCCGAAGGCCCGCATATCTATGTAATGCTCGTAAACCTCGGCCTGGGGCAGCTTTTCTTTCACCAGGTGCGCAATTTTCAGGGAATACATGCAGCAGACTTTCGAGCAATAGGCATTGTAATTTTCATCCCTGCTTCCGATGCAATGGATGATCGCTACACTGTCCGGTACATCTGCACCCCTGGTAAATACCCAGTTCCCTTTCTTGTCTTTCGTTCTGAAGGTGATCTCACCCTCCGTCGGACCGGCTGCATTGATTAATCGCTCGAATTCAAGAGATGTGAGCACATTCGGGTACTTTCCATACCCGAATTGTTCGGCCCTTTTCGGATCAAATGTTTTAAATCCGGTTGCAACGATTATATTGCCTACGGTTATAACAATTTCCTCATCTTTTGCATCCAGGTCTATGCAACCGGGTACCGGACAGACTTTTACACAGACCCCACATCCCTTTCCCTGCACATACCGGCAGCTGTCTGCATCAATTAAATATTTATTTGGGACAGCCTGCGGAAACGGAATGTAGATCGATTTTCTCAATGTGGTGCCGGCATCAAATTCGCTGGGAGCTTTACCGGGACAGCTTTCCGAGCAGGTTCCGCAGCCAATGCATGTCTGCGGATTGACCCTCCGTGCCTTTTTCAGTATCGTGACTTTGTACCTGCCTGCCTGCCCTTCGACAGCTTTCACTTCACTGTAAGTTAAAAGGTTTACGTTCGGATGCTGGCCAACCTCC
>JANTFK010000064.1 GCA_024763595.1 Bacteroidales bacterium
CGTGTCCATTCACCTGTGGTGTAATAATCCTTCACCGAGGTCTGAAGGGCGGAAGCAGCTCCTGTGGTCAGGTAGAACCGTGCCTGCTTCAGTCTGGATAACACACTGGCCGGGTAGAGGACAGAAGGTTCGTTCTCCAGCGCATCCCTGACCATGGAGGCTTTGGCTTCCCCCGCAGCAAAAATAATGGCCACCCCGTCCGGGTTATAGGTGATGGTTTCCAGGCCAATGGTAATGGCCAGGCGGTTCCTCGAGATCTCTATCCCCCCCAGGTCAGCAGCAGCCACAGCCTGGGTCTCAAAGTTTGTTCTGGTTAGCCGCGTGGTGGAGTGGTGATCCGATCCCCTTACATTGAAAGCAATGTGACCATCCGGGCCGATTCCTCCCAGGAAGAACCCGATTCCTCCTTTCTCCCGGACTCCCTTTTCATACTCGGAACACCAGTTATCAATGGCAAAAATGGATGCCTGCTGGATCTTCTCAAAATGGTTTTTGGGTTCACAGTTCCGCAGGTTCAGATTCACCTGGCTATCGGGAAAGACTTCCGAAAAATGCCTTCCACCCGGCAGCGGGATCTCATCCGAGTTGATCAGGAGCGCATTCTTCGGATCCAGTCCAAAACCCTTGATGTAATATTTCATTACATAATTGTAAAAACTATTGTGCTGCCGGGAACTGATGGGATAAAATTCATCAATCTGAATGAACTGCAGGTCCCTGAAAGATGGTTTCTTCAGATCTGATATACCATATTTGTTTTTCAGCTCTTTCACCTTTTTACTTTCCCAGTTCTCCATCAGGTAGGTGGTCCATTTAATGAAGTATTCAGGGGTTTTTCCGGTGGGCAGGCTGATCACGCCGTGTGGATTTTCGCTGGTCCACTCAATAAAACGAAGGGATGTGAAGAGCCCCATCAGGGGGAAATTATCCACTATGATATACGGGATACTGGTATTTACAGCAGGAGACGCTGATAATTGGTAAAACGCTGATTCAACTTTTGATTTAAATTGCATGGAAATAGATTTTTTAATAGATCTGACAAATTTGAGGAACTGCAAAATTACCCATTTTACAACGCTTTGTCAATCTGATTGTAAAAAATTTCATTTAACATGAACAATCAACCGGCGGAGTGATCGCCTGTGTGAGGTTCATTTTATTTAACCGCTCCCTCCTGAGACCCTTACAGTGAACGCAGTCCGCAAATTGTTCCAGGTCCCACAGGTCAGCCAGAACAACTCCGGCATGCAATCCCAGTCCGTATTCCATCACCCGTTCCAGGGAACGGATGGCCGGCTTGGCAAAATAGCCCTCTTCAGTTAGTTTGTCCAGGGCACCGTTGCCCGGTCTGACCGGGATCACCACACAGGAAGAAACACCTGCACCAAAAGCAAAATCAATGGATTTGCACGCCCATTCAATACCCTCTTCCTCGGTAAGGAACGGGGGACGAAGCAGAATATATGCACGTGACAGAATCCCCTGTGAACGCAACCACTCCACCGCATGCCCGAAATCAGCTGTTGTCATCTGTTTATTCAGCCGGGGCAACACCTCCGGATGAATGGTTTCCAGTCCAATACCCACCTCCAGGGCTGGCTTCAGCAACCTCTTAAAATTGAGGGTTTCGTTACCGATCAAGGCTGAGTGGGATTCGACCAGTACCGATTTATAAGGGCTCAACAGCGATGCGATCTGCTCATAATCCGCTAACGGTATGGCGCGCCGGTCAAAAAAACTGCCACTGTTATAGAGCTTCACACGGGATGCAAAGGGAAGCCGGGAAAGCGCATATTCAATCTGGGCAGGAATGGCTCCCGGCGGAACCGTTTTATCCGTGGTGTGCTTCCACAGATCACACATCAGGCAGTTGTAAGGACACTCCCTGTTGGTAAGCAGAATGGTTGTGACCTCTTCGACCGAACCGGTAACGGTGCACTCTTGCTCGTTGAAATATCCATAGGGGACAAAAGGGTCCACCGGCATCTTTTCCCCTCGCTGAGCACGGATCCAATGGCTGTCTACCGGGTGACCGGGAAGATCATTCATAAATGGAAAGAAACTCCTTCCGGTAGTCGGTCTCCCTGTCTGGAAATTGTCTCCGGAAGGTATCCATGGAAACAGCGCCGTGCTGGAAACGCCTTTTTTCAAATACCGGCATCTCCAGGCCCGTCACAGCCTTCACCCCTCCGGCTACGATCCGGCCCTTCAGTGCGTAGAGTTTTTCATGATCCCAGTCAGTCAGTTTGATAAACGGGATCCCTTCTGAGATTTCGATGACATTCTCCAGGGTATAGGGGCTAAAACCCTCAAAACCCAGTGTATCTGCTGTTGTGTAGGTACGCATATAGCCCCTGCTGAGCCCCCCGCTGTAAGTTAAAGAGTGTTTCATTTTTCCCACTCCCCAACCCTCATGGTAGAGCATCATATTATTCAGCACGCTCCGGATGGTCAGTTCCGGGTTCTCCTCGATGGGATAATCTTTCAGGTTCTCATCACCGCCATCCCCGTCAATCATGTAGACCCAGCCGGGATAGCGTTTACGTATCCCTTCAAGCAGCGCCAGGTTCATGGTGGCAGCCTGGATATCAAGTGGTTTATAATCTTCCACTATCTTTACAGTTTTTCTCCAGTCGAGCCCGGAGGCCTGTACCTCAACCGGTTCAAGAAAGATCTCCAGGTTAACCGCTTTCAGAAACTCCCTGGCCTGCTTCAGATCCTCACCGGTACCATCCACACTGAGGGTAAATGCTTTCAGCCTGGAAGGACTCTCACCCAGTTCCAGCAAAGCATGGTAAGTAAGCAGGAACACCGATCCGCTGTCCACACCAGCCGAGAATGAGACCCCGATGGGGCCGGTGGTGGCCCTGGTCCTCAACCATTTTTTGATCTCCTCGTACAGTATGCCGATGTATTGCCTGCCTATTTCGTCCAGATCACTGTTCCTGAAACGGTTCCTTCGCGGAGCAAAGAAACGTTCATGAACCGGGCTGGGATCAGGGCAGCCCAGTAATTCAATGGTGGTCACATGGTGCGCCGGAGCCATCCGCGTATATGAGGGGTGAAACTGGTCATCCAGCCCCTCTTTCACCAGGTAGCTGTGAATGGTATCAATTCTTTCGGCCAGTATGAGACATGGACCCTCCCTGAGTTTGGCAATGAAGAAACGCAGCGGGCGTCCGATGGACCTGGCCATCCGGATGGTCTTCCCATCCACTGCCACCAGGGCAAACTGACCGTCAATTTTCCGAACGGCTGCCGCATCGCCTGTTTTGACAATGGCCACTGCTTCTTCCCTGGTCATATTATATATGATGTCTTTTTCCGGATCGGTCAGATCTATCACACGGTTCACATATTCCTGGTTCATGCTGTAACGAATTTAATATGAGTGATGCGGTTTAAAGTTAGAAAAATCAATGGACTTTCCCGTTTGAGAGTGCCTCTGTAAACGCCACGTTGTCCACCCGCCGTGTATTATACTCCTGCAGGTATTGCTGATGATCAGGATCGGTGGGATAGGACTTATCGTGGCCGTATGGATAACAGGTCATACCATGGAACGGTAGCGGTTCAACCCTTTGTCCGTATGCCGTATTCAAATCACCGTCTTTCACCCATCCCACACTGTGTACCAGAAAGTCCCGCGTCCATCCGGAGGGCAGCGGAGGGAGAGCCGAAGCATCAAAGGCAATGGTGGCCTCGTCTCCCGCATTCTCAATAATATACTTATCGTCCGCTTCCAGCAGCAGGGGCAATACATCGCCGAAACGGGTGTAGTTCCCCAGCAGGTCACGCCATTTCTTTCCGGTAGTCACCGTGCTGTAATCAAACCAGTGCGGCCCGTAACGCCCCCCCTTCCTGTAAGGCCTGGAAAATCCACGGTAGTGCAGATCGGCCGATACCGGAGCCAGGGTGTGTGACCGTACCGGAGCACCGGGATCGCCACGGGTAAAAAAGATCTGGTCCCAGTAGAGCTGCATGTTGGTGCGGATCCTGATACGCGGATCAGAAGGCGACAATTTGCCCGACAGGTCAACGATCAGGGTTTTATCCTTTCCCATGGGGAAACCCAGGTTATCAACAATGACCTCCCATGTGCCATCTTCATTAATGGCTTCAACAACCGGAGGTACCATTTTTACGGATCCCGACTGGGAGATGGAAGCATTGATACTGGCATCGGACGGGAATATCCAGCCATACAGGTAAAGATACAACGCTCCGGAAAGATCAATCACTCCCGGATCTATGGTGATCAGGGACATGGCTGTCACACCCTGGTAGGGACCCTGACGGTACAGGGGCGTATAGTGATTATCCTTCCCGGCTATAACCGGTAGCAGATCGGCTCCGTATCGGTCTCTGACCGATTCAGGCAGGAACCGCTCCCCTGCCTGGTAGAGCGTATACCCGGAGGTGGATGGAGGTCCCATCCGCTCATCCACATATACCTCCACCGAGTCGGGATGGTCCAGTGCAACCAGGGCGATCTTATCCACAAAGATAGCCTCCCACAGCTCCCCGGTGAGCTGGATGGTATAGGTGCCATCTTTTGGCTTCATTCGTTCACCCGGGATCCGGATGTAATCCACCGAAGCAGCGGCAGGCGCATATTCGGCGGACGCTCCCATGATCCCCAGGGGCATACCGAGGGCACTCTTCCACATGATATCTTTCGCAAATGTAAATTCCTCCCCGTTCCAGGTATAGAGGAAAGGGCAGGATCCCTTTAACTGCTGCTCTTCGATCAGGTCCTGGTCAGACGCCGGGAAAAACATATTCTGAGGAACCCCGTTGGTCCAGAGGATCCGGATCACTTCGGCCTGTTTACGGGCGCCGAGGCCGAAATGGATGGTAGGTTCGGTAACCACCTGCGACTGGTAAAGGCTCCCTGAACGCATCTCCACTTTGGCCCCGATCCCGAAATAGTTATTTTTGGCGCTGCCTGCCCTGAGGCCTACCAGGTTCATCTTAATAAAATGCTGGTTGTTACCACCATCGTTCCTGAACAGCCGGATATTCCCGTTCAACCCGGTAATGGCCACATCCAGGTCACCGTCATCGTTGTAATCAAAGATGGTAATGTCATCCCCCGATACCAGGTCTTCCGGTAAAATACCAGGAACCAGCCAGAGATGACCGGCTCCGTCACCGTGGTAAAGAAGCACCGCCGCACGCTCCCCACGGGCAGGTTCACCCACCACCAGCAAATCCAGGTAACCGTCATTATCAAAGTCAAAGAAGCGCGCATCATGAACAGCGATATCCTGCAAACCCCGGTTCACATCCTTCGATGCCAGGTCCTTCTGAAAAGTACCATCACTGCGGTTCAGGCAGAGCCTGGATTGACCGGCTGACCTGGAGCCAATAAACAGATCGAAAAAACCGTCATTGTTATAGTCTCCCACCGTCACCGCACCGGATCCGTTCATTTCCTCCAGGCCCGCCTCCAATGTCACATCCCGGAAAACCCCCTGACGTTGATTGGAATACAACCTGCCGGGAGCATCCATATTGGCAACAAACAGATCGATATCCCCATCCTCATCAAAATCGCCAAAGGCTGCATCCACGGTCAGCTCTTCTCCGCCTGCCAGTGTCGATTCCCTGCCCTGATCAACGAAAGTGCCGTCAGCATTGTTCCGGTAGAGCAGGTTCACTCCATTCCTGGGTAAGAAGATGTCCAGATCACCATCGTGATCATAATCAAAAAAGAGAGCCCCGTTGCCGGTGGCAGGGTCCCCGACACCAGCTTTCCCGGTAACATCTTCGAATGCTGATTGTCCATTGTTCCTGTAAAGGATATTGGGTCCGTCACGTACTATATAGAGATCCAGAAATCCGTCATTATCAAAATCGGCAAACCGGGCAGCCGTTTCAGCTCCCCCATGGTCCAGTCCGGATTCCCCGGAAACATCCTTAAAGACACCCCACTCATTGTTGAAGAGATAGTGTTTATAAGATTGGGAGACGGGATCAAACTGACCTGCATAGAGATCCACATCGCCGTCCCCGTCATAATCACAGGCAGCTATGTGGGTTCTGCCGGCAGATGTTCCGCCTGAGTTGCCGGTTCCGGCAACCAGGTGATCCAGTCCGGCTGTTGCTGAAATATCTGTAAAACTGATGGCCGCCAGTGCATCTTTCCAGTCGGCCGGTTTAAATCCAACCTGATGCTGGTCAAAGGTGATGATGGGTGTCCCCACCAGGGAACCTCCCGGCCCTTTAAGGTCCATCATGCCCGCCTGATAGGGGGCTGTAACTTTCAGGTAGTTATGAAAGATCATAAATGCAACAGAGGCCGCTTCAAGGTCCCCCCTGTGCAAAGCGGCCAGGGTCTGTTCATAATACCCCACTGCCTCCCTTGGAAAACCGGGAAATATCTGTTCCACCAGTTCCATCTGCTCCAGGGCCTGATCGGTCTCACCCCGGGAGATCATCATCTCCAGCAGGTTCAGCCTGGGTACAATGTTCCCGGGAGCTTTTTGAACCAGCTCTTTTGTATACACTATTCGTTTCTGCAATGCTTCCTCTCCGGGTACAGAGGCATAGAGTTCCGTCAGGTTAAAGAGTGTTTTCACATGGCCCGGCGAAAACTTCAGGATCTTCTCAAGCTCTGCCACTGCCCTGCCGGTTTCACCGTTCATTTCATACACCTTGGCCAGGATCAGGCGCACATCCGGGTCCTGCGGCTGCAGCCTGACGGCTTTTATAAGCCACGCTTCAGCTTCCTGAAAGGATCCCATTCTCAGGTATACGATCCCAAGGTTGGCATAACCCATCACCTGCTTCGGATCCAGATCGATGATTTTTCGGAACTCGTTTTCCGCTTCCTCCAGCTTATTCTCCTCCAGATAGGCCAACCCCAGTGTCTTGGCAGATATCAACGCTTCTGCCTTTTCCTCATCGCTCATTTTCTGATGCTTACAACCCTGACCTCCCAGGATCAGCATCCCGGTTATCCATAAAATATATATGCTGTACCTCATGATTCTGATTCTCTGATCATCCTGTACAATATACGAAAAACATGCTACTCCGTTCACCGGAATTTCCTAACTTTCACCTGTAATCCAGATACAGATCATTTAATCCTGTCACACATGGAAAGACGCAGGTTTATTCAACGGATCACAGTTGCCCTGGCTTCCCTGGGATGGATGGGCGGTTGCACCTCCGGGAAAAAAAGTAATAAAAAGCAGAACAGTGCGTTTGAAAAAGCACTCTCAGAAAACCGCCTGATGCCGGCAGACCTGGTCATGCGACAACTGGATCAGCGTGTGAACCGGTACATGCAACTGTCACACCACTGCGCCCAGAGCAGCTTCATGGCCCTGAATGAGCAGTTCTCCCTGCAGGGAAACCAGGTCCTGAAAGCACTTACTCCACTACCGGGAATAGCCGAGCGGGGAGAAACCTGCGGAGCCGTGACAGGGCCACTGATGGCCATGGGTCTGATCTATGGCCGCGGTGAATATGCCCTGGAGGACTGGGATGCTTACCAGGCTTCACTGGTACCCGCCGGAAAATTCTGCACGCAGTTTGAAAATACCTATGGCTCCACTACCTGTCACGGTGTACAGCAATCGGAGTTCGGCAGGTGCTATCACCTTAATAATCCGGAAGAACTGCAGGAATTTCGGGCAGCAGGGGCCACCGGGCATTGTAGTTCAGTAGTCCGGAAAGCAGTCCGCATGGCAGCACAAATCATTTTAAAAGATCCGGATATTGCTCCTGCATGATCCGGATGTTCCTGGTAATCAATTCATCACGCTGTTTTGCACACAATTGTGTACGGCCCGCGTCTTCCGGGTTGTTCATAACATAGTCAATCAGTTTATCCAGTGTGGAAACAGCCACATGCATACGGGTATCGGAAGAGGCATAATAGATCAGCACCTCACCATTTTCTTTCAGGATCCATCCGTTGCTGAATACAACATTGGAAACATCCCCGACCCGCTCTTCACCCAGTGGTTCAAGAAAATGCCCTCCCGGCCTGTGGATCACCCTTGCCGGGTTATCCAGCGCAGTCATAAACATATAGAGCACATAGCGCAGTCCGGCCGCCGTATTCCTTACTCCATGAGCCAGATGCAACCAGCCATACCTGGTTTTAATGGGAGCAGGTCCAAGACCGTTTTTTACCTCCTTACAGGTATGGTACATACGCGGGTCAATGATGATCTCTTTGCCGGTAATGACGGGATTTTCCATATCCTCAACCATCCCCACACCGATACCGCTCTCCCCTGTTTCAATAAAACCCTGCTGGGGACGGGTATAGAAGAGATATTTTCCATCCACGAAATCGGGATGCAGCACACAGTTCCTTTGCTGACTGGCCGCCGTCTTCAGGTCGGGTAACCGCTCCCAGTTAACCAGGTCCTTTGTCCTGGCAATACCACAACCGGCCAGCGCCGCCGAGCTGTCTCCGGGTTTTGAGAGATCTTTGCGCTCCGCACAAAAAGTGCCATAGATCCATCCATCTTCATGGGACACAAGCCGCATATCATATACATTCATTTCAGGATCACCGGTCACCGGCATCACGATGGGATGATCCCGGAACCGGAACCGGTTGATCCCGTCGGGACTCTCCGCAACCGCAAAAAAGGATTTGACATCAAATCCCTCCACCCGTACAACGAGATAGTATTTGCCATTTAAGGCAATGGCTCCCGCATTAAAGGTGGTGTTTACCCCCAGTCGCTGGATCAGGTTGGGATTGGTTCTGTAATCCAGGTCATATTTCCAGAAAACCGGTGCATGTTCACGGGTTATCACAGGAAAGGCATATCGCTGAAAAATGCCATTGTCTGATCTCAGCGGCCTGTTTTTCCTGTTTACATGTTGGAGATAATCGTCAAACAGCTCCTTAACTTTCTGGTCAAATGTTGCTCGTTTCATGTTTTTTCAAGTTTATCCAGCCAGTTAATTTTTAATATGATTGAAGTTATGGCGATGGTCGCAAGGGCCAGCCACATATTTGTATATTCCCGGATGATCAGAAAAATGGGGGCAACTGTCAGTCCCATCTGCCAGATAATCCCCACCAGGCTGTTAAACATATCTCTCCGGAAATGAGAATTTTTCCGGAACCCGGGATCAGATTGTTTAATCTTTTCATAGACAGGCTTCCAGAATCCCCAGGGACGTACATTCCTGTAAAACGCCACCAGGACCGCCTCGTCATCGGGCGGAGTAAGCCATGTTCCCAGCAAAGAGCCCAGGGTAGAAATGGTAAATATGACCGGGAAGGAGACCAGGAACCCGGCACCTGGTAAAACCTTTGGAACGATCAGTGCGGCCAGCAGACCGGAAATCATCCCCCAGAAATATCCATAAGCATTAAACCGCCACCAGACCCATTTCAGCAAGTTGGATACTGCATACCCGCCGAACAGGGCACCGGTGATCCAAAGGAATATCTCATTGATGCTGCTGATAAAGAATCCGGTCACGATCCCCACCAGCACCACTGCCATACTGGCCAGATAACTGAGCCTGATCAGCTGCCTGGCAGATGCCTCAGGGTTGATAAAGCGCTTATAGATATCGTTGACAATATAGGCGGGGCCTGCATTGACATTGGCAGCAAAGGTAGACATAAAGGCGGCTATCAACCCGGCAAGCACCAGTCCCAGTAATCCCACCGGAATATAGTTACCGAGCGTGAAAGGGAGTATCTTCTCAAAATCGATTCCCCGGGAGGTCATGATCCCTCCTGTGTTGAAGTAGACCAGGCCAATGACCGCCAGTCCGGTTATCATCAGGTACCTGGGAAAGAAGAGTGCCAGGGAAACAGAGCCACTCATCAAGGCAGCTTCCCGGGGCGAGCGTGCCGCCAGTACACGTTGCATATCATAACCGGGAACAGGTCCCGCAATGCTGACAAATATTCCCCTGAAGACGGCCATCATCATAAATGCACCAAACATACCATACCCATCACTTTTAATCTTATCGTTCACCTGCGGGATCAGGTCGTTCCAGTTCAGGTCGAGCCTCCAACTGAAAATCAGGTCCTTCCATCCTTCGGGAACCACGGCTGTAAGTTGTTCTGCAGAAACCAGGTTCATGGCAATGATCCCTATGGCTATGCATGAGATGGTCATGATGGTAAACTGCAACACTTCGGTCATGACCACACTGTACATACCCCCCTTGATGACATAAATGGAAGTAATGCCCATAATGAGCAGGGCATACATTCTTTCCGATGAGATCTCAATTCCGGCAACAGACGCAGAGAGGTCCCAGGGAAGGAAGGTGGTGGCAAATTTCCCGATCCCTTCAAAGGCATAGGCTATAAAACCGATAACGGCTACGATGGCAAATACAACCACACTGATGTGCGAAAGTGAGGCGCCTGTTCCGGTTCCGAACCGTGTTTTAAGCCACTCGGCACCCGTAAGCACATTGGAACGTCTCAGCCAGACGGCCAGGAAGATCATCAGGAATACCTGGTTCCATATGGGCCATAACCATGGGATCCAGGCACTTTTCAAACCGTACACGAATAACCAGGCTACCATCATCATGGTGCCCGAGATATCAAACTGGCCCGAAGCATTGGAGAGGCCCAGCAAATACCATGGCAGGCTTTTCCCTCCCAGGAAATAGGAGTCCAGGTTCTTTCTGGCCTTTTTCGAGATCCAGAAACCGATGAAAATGGTAGTCAGCAGATAAAGAACGATAATACCCAGATCGACAGGATGTAGACTCATATGGCAGACAGATATCGGTTATTCTTTTTTTCCAAAAGAGGGATCTATTTTCAGGAACGGAATAATAATAAAACTGGGGATGGTACAGAAAATGACCCAGATGAAAAAATGCTGGTACCCGATCTGCTCCTGCAGCCATCCGCTGATCATGCCCGGAATCATCATTCCCAGTGCCATGAAACCGGTGGTCAGTGCAAAATGGGCAGTTTTGTGTTTCCCTTCGGATACATAGATCATATAGAGCATATAGGCTGTGAATCCGAATCCATACCCAAATTGTTCCACGGCCACCGAGGAACCCACAACCCAGAGCGAGGAGGGCATGGTATAGGAGAGAAACACATACACCAGGTTGGGAAGGTTCATGGCCGCCACCATCCACCACAGCCAGTAATTCAATCCCTTACGTGAGGCTGCGATCCCGCCCAGGATCCCGCCCAGGGAGAGAGCGATGATGCCAATGGTTCCGTA
>JANTFK010000065.1 GCA_024763595.1 Bacteroidales bacterium
ACCCCTCATCAGTTTTCTCCACCCTGGCGAGTTTATTTTTGGTGAGCCCTTTTATGGCCTTGTCCCACTTTTTGTTGCTGAGACCGGTTTGGCCTTTCAGGTCATTCAGGTCCATGGGGGACTTCTCTTTTAGAAGATTCAGGACCAGCTTCTCGTCTTCGGTCAGTTCAGGGCCTCTTTTTTCAGGTTTCATTTGCGGGAAGAAGAGCACCTCCTGGATGCTGGACTGGTTGGTCATCAGCATTACCAGGCGGTCCATGCCCATGCCCATGCCCGAGGTGGGGGGCATCCCATACTCCAGTGAACGCACAAAATCCATGTCGATGAACATGGCTTCATCATCCCCTTTTTCGGAAAGCTTTAGCTGTTCCTGGAAACGTGCCAGCTGGTCGATGGGGTCGTTCAGCTCGGTATAGGCATTGCAGAGTTCCTGGCCGTTAACGATAAGCTCAAAACGCTCGGTGAGCTCCGGATTGTCCCTGTGTTTTTTACAAAGGGGTGACATCTCCACAGGATAGTCCATTATAAAGGTCGGCTGGATCAGATGAGGTTCTGCTTTTTCACCAAAAATTTCATCGATGATCTTGCCTTTTCCCATGGTGTCATCCACTTCCACCTCCAGGGATTTGGCAACACTTCTCAATCCGGCTTCATCCATGCCTGTAATGTCAAAGCCTGTACGCTCCCTGATGGCGTCAATCATGGTTACCCGTTTAAAGGGCTGTTCAAAGTCAATGGTCTGGTTCCCCACCTCTATTACGGCCTTACCATGCAGGTCGCGCCCCACTTTCCGGATCATCTCCTCGGTGAAGTCCATCATCCATTTGTAATCCTTGTAGGCCACATAGATCTCCATCACTGTGAACTCCGGGTTATGGCTGCGGTCCATGCCTTCGTTCCTGAAGTCCTTTGCGAATTCATAGACGCCGTCATACCCTCCAACAATCAACCGCTTCAGGTAGAGCTCGTTGGCTATGCGCAGGTAGAGCGGGATATCCAGGGTATTGTGATGGGTGATAAAGGGCCGGGCCGCTGCTCCTCCCGGGATGGGTTGCAGGATGGGGGTTTCCACTTCCAGGTAGCCACGCTCATTAAAAAGGTTTCGCAGTGAATTGTAAATACGGGTCCTTTTTTTGAAAAGCTCTCTTGATTCCGGATTAACGATCAGGTCAACATAGCGCTGGCGATAACGGTATTCAGCATCTTTTATGGCATCATATACTTTGCCGCCGGCCTCTTTTACAATGGGAAGGGGGCGGATCGATTTGCTCAGGAGTACCAGTTCTTTAACATGTATTGAAATCTCTCCCACCTGTGTTCTGAATGCAAATCCCCTGATCCCGATAATATCTCCAATATCCAGCAGTTTCTTAAAAACTGTATTGTAAAGGGTTTTATCCTCCCCGGGGCAAAGATCATCCCTGCGCAGATAGATCTGGATTCTTCCTGAAGTATCCTGGATCTCAGCAAAGGAAGCACTCCCCATTATCCTGCGACTCATGATCCTGCCGGCCAGAGAAACATCCTGCAGCGATGCTTCGTTTTTTTTAAAAGATATTTTTACATCAGCGGCTTTATGAGTGACAGGATACGTTTCAGGCGGGTAGGGGTTTATGCCCAGCTTTTTGATCTCTTCAAGGGAATTTCTTCTGATCTGTTCTTGTTCGCTGAGCTCGGGATTGTGCATCTTGAATTGTTGTATTGTTTCGGCCACAAACCTACATAATGTTTATTATGAAAACAATACAGGGGGTTCAGAAAAAATGAAAGATGGCGGAGGAAAGGTATACAAAAGATTATGTTAAATTTGCTTCAAATCATGAATAAAAACTGGGTCATAAAAGCACCGGGCGATGAAGAAATCATTTCTTCTCTTTCCCGGGAACTGGGCATTGAACGCCCACTGTCCCAGTTGTTGGTGCAGCGGGGGATAACCAACTACAGGGAAGCTGAGATTTTCTTCCGGCCCGACCTCTCCAACCTTCATGATCCTTTTCTGATGAAGGATATGGATGTGGCCATTGCCCGTATCAGAAAGGCAGTGGAATCGGGAGAGAAAGTTCTGATCTACGGAGACTATGATGTGGATGGGACCACAGCGGTAGCACTGGTATATTCTTTCTTCAAAGATCACTTCAGGGAGATTGATTATTATATTCCTGACCGGTATGAAGAGGGCTACGGGATTTCGCTCAAGGGGATCGATTATGCTGTTCAAAATGATTTTAGCCTGGTGATTGCCCTAGATTGCGGGATCAAGGCGGTGGATAAGATTGAATATGCCAGGAAGAATGAGATCGAATTCATCATATGTGATCATCACAACCCCGGGGAGCGTATACCCGATGCTGTTGCAGTACTGGACCCGAAACAGGAGGGGTGCTCCTATCCCTACAAGGAGCTTTCCGGTTGTGGAGTGGGATGGAAACTGATCCAGGCGTACAGTATTGAGACAGACCTGCCATCTGATATAATCTTCGATTACCTGGATCTGGTTGTGGTTAGTATTGCTTCTGACATTGTACCCATTACGGGCGAGAACAGGATTCTGGCCTATTATGGATTAAAAAAACTGAATGAAAACCCTTCGACGGGTTTAAAAGCAATCAAGCGGGTATCCGGTATTGAGAACAAAGAAATCGATATTGAGGATATTGTCTTTAAGATAGGTCCACGGATCAATGCGGCAGGACGAATGGAATCGGGGAAGAAATCAGTGGATCTGCTGGTTTGTGATGAAAGTAAGGATGCCAGTATTATCAGCAAGAAGATTAATAACTTCAACCTGGACAGGCGCAATGTAGATACGGAAATCACTCGCCAGGCCATCGAAATGATCAGGGGTGATGCTCAGCTCAGGGATAGGAATTCCACGGTGCTGTTTAATCCCGAATGGCATAAAGGAGTGATCGGGATTGTGGCTTCCAGGCTGTTGGATCATTATTATAAACCCACTGTCATCCTGACAAAGTCCAACGGACTGGCCACGGGATCAGCCAGGTCCGTCAACGGGTTTGATCTTTACAAGGCTATTGAGGCGTGTAGTGACCTGCTTGAGAATTTTGGCGGGCACAAATATGCCGCCGGGCTCACCATGAAAGTCCAGAATCTGCCCAGGTTCAGGGAGCGATTTGAACAGATTGTCACCGAAACCATTAACCCGGAACAACTCATACCGGTTGTTGTCATAGATACGGAACTGTACCTGAAAGAAATCACCGATAAATTCTTTCGCATCCTGAAGCAATTTCAACCATTTGGGCCGGAAAACAACAGCCCTGTCTTCCTGTCAGAAAATGTGGTGGACAACGGATACGGAAGACCTGTGGGATCCAATGGCGAGCACCTCAAATTAACATTGATCCAGGAGGAGAATCCTTTTAAGGTGTTCCCTGCTATAGCGTTCCATCAGGGTCAGAACTTCAGCAGGATCAATAAGGGTATACCTTTTGACATTTGCTACCAGTTAATGGAGAATGAATTCAGGGGGAAGACCACGCTTCAGATACATATTCTGGATATAAAGTTTGACTAAAGCTTTACACGCACCTGAATACCCACTTCAACTTTTCGATTTCCGGGAACCTGGTTACTTCCTGTACCCAACACTTCCCGGTCAGTGTAAGTAATGCCCGATAACTTTCCGGCCAGTATCACGTGGTTGGCTGTTTTTGTCGTTAATACCACGGTGGTTTTCTGGCCTGTGCCATAATAAGCAGGGAATCGAAAATCATAGTATAATCCGGGTTCATAGAGATAGATCCTGTTGTTCCAGTCCTTTACATGAAAGACCACCCACTGAATGGTAACCCTCAGCCATGAAAGGATGGTGAACCGGACCTGTTGAAGGCCGGCATATCCGGAAGAGGGAGCCCGGTTACCGGAAAATACGGATGCCACCAGCCTGGATTGCCATTCCAGCCGGGCTCCGGGCCTGTAGTGGATCCGTCCGTCCATTCTTAACAGACTGTAGTCCACCAAAGGAGGCAACCCGGCCTCTGCTGAGGCGGGTGTGGCCTGCCATTTTTTGTGCTGTATACGTACGCTCCATTGCAGGTTGCTGTTTCCCGGGCTGTTGAAAGTGATACTACACCTGGTACCCACCGAGGGAACCCGGGTCAGGTACCGGGGTGCGGGATATCCAAACAACTCGCAGGTGGCATCTGCTGATAGCCAGATACCAGGTTCTGCATGCAGTTGAATGGCAACTCCGCTTTCACCGCAGGGGGTACTCCCGGAAGAATAGGTTGAGGGCAACAGACCACGGTAAGTTTTGCCATAATGATGAATAAGTAAAAGTCCCTGTATATAATCATTGGATTGAAACTGTGCACCGGCCAGAAATGCTGTAGCGTCCGGGGAGTGGAAAGCCAGTTCTCCAAACAGGCCCACCTCTTTTCTGTACCATGATCCATGCAGACTGAATGCGTAACGGACCAGCGGGCCGGGATGTACCGGGAAGCTGTCTCTCCCTTTATGGCTCATTCCCAGCCTCTCTACACCTATCATGGATCCTGCAGTTACCTGTTTATGCCGGTACAGGACCTGCATACCTGAATGGAACCGGTAACCAAGGCCACGCCCTTCCATTTCACTATTCGTGCGGTGTAATCCGGATGACTGAGGCTGATCCAGCCAGTTAAAACTTTCCGGATCTTTCAATATGTTGTTGATGGAAAGATCCCTGGTTTTAAAGGAGCTCCATAGCAGGAACCCGGTTTTTTGAGAACCCAACCGGCAAGCAATACCCCGGTCAAATCCCGCTTCCCGCTTTGAGGCATATGGTCTAAGAACAGATAGTGCAGGTGGATGCAGCATGATATGCTCAGGCGAATGGAGAAAACCGGTTCCGTTAATCAGTCCCAGACCGTGGTTTAACCGGAAGCTTCCGACCACCAGTTGCCTGACGATCCTTTTTCCCCTGTATGTGGCAAAACCGGTCAGAAAAGCTGGAGTGGAACCGCTGAACATGCGCTCCCCGCCATCCTTTTCATAGGTGAGCGCTGTTGTGAAGTTACGTCCTGCTCCTGTTTTTATCCTCAGGCAGGTAGTGACAGGTGAGCCGCTGTATGCGGCTGTTTTCGTATCACTGTTTTCTGGTTCATATCCCCTGGCCTCGGGATAGCTTTTACCAATATTGAAAATAAGATGGTGCATCTCCCTGTTACGGGTCGGTGTTATGGCAACAGGTGCGGCTGTGATAAATGGGGAAATAGCCTGCAAGCGGGATAACCTGAATCCTGGCAGGCCATTCAGTTCATAGATGGAGAAAAGTTCCCCGTAAGTTTCACGGTATTTGATCAGGCTGTAAACCTGGAAGGGTGTGAATAATCCTGTTTCTTCAAGTTCATCCGTCGTAGAACCATTCAGATTTACAGGATTCCTGATATAATCTGCATAGCCCTCCAGGATCTCATCCGGAACAATCGCTTTCTCATCCGCCTGCAAATACTCTTCCAGGATGAATCCCGGAATGCCCGGCTCCTGTGAATTAATGTTCAGACAGAGAAAGAGCATCCAGGGGACCGTGCCTGTGCGTAGCCTACCAGACATGGCTGAAGGTGGTTGAAGGTGTCATCCCGGAACCGTAGAGGTAGTGAATGGCCAGCTCAATGATCCAGTGCTTTTGCTTAACAGTTACCCCTGCCCGGTATGAAAATGGCCCGGTGGTTGTCCCCAGTGTTACTCCCAGCTTTTCTTCCGGTTTCCATTCCAGTTCCAGGGTTATCCTGATGTGCCCCTCTGGCCGGATATGGATCGCTGACCGGAAAATGGCACTGTTAAAAAAGCGATAGGAAAAACCTGCTGAAATGATCATCTGTAACGAATGTGACGAACCGGGTACGGCTGCGGACCATCCTGCAGGATGTAACAGATGGGTTCCCAGGGTCCATTTATCATTGAGCCTGGCCTCTGCTCCGGCGGCAAAACTGATTCCCGGCCGGACCACAATCTGGTCTTTAATGCCGGATCCCCAGCCATGTATAGCAATTCCGGCAGAAAGTGCCGGATACAATTTCATACCATAGGCAATCCATAGTTCCGTTTGCCTGAGGCCGTTAATGCCGCTTGTGGTCAGGGTAATATCCAGGGAGCCTGTTCCGGTATAACAGAGTATAGAGAAAGAGGAAATTCCCAGTTCTTTAAGCAGGAATGGCCTGAGATGCTGAAAAGTAACACCGTGTTGTTCGTTCCATCCCAGGCCCGACTGATCCAGCCCGGCAAGGGGAAAGACCGACCGGATTATCCCTGAGCTTCCCGGATATGCCAGGGTATTGAATTGCCCTGGCAATTGACCGGGTAAAGTAACAGTTGCCAGGGACAAAAAAAAGACCGGGATCAATGTTCCCGGTCTTTCAAACAGCCACTTTCGTGGAAATATCATTGCATCATCAATTGGTTTTAAATTTGTAGGTTACCGCTTTCATCTCTTCGTTTGCTTTTACGATCTTGGTTGCCAGGCTCTCCTTGAACTGGATCATCTTTCCCATGATTGCCGAGTCGGCCGTACCCAGGATCTGAGCTGCCAGTATACCTGCGTTTCTGGCCCCGTCAAGCCCTACTGTTGCCACCGGGATTCCCGGGGGCATTTGCAGAATACTCAGGATAGAATCCCATCCATCGATGGAGATGGAAGCCTTAATCGGTACCCCGATAACGGGAAGGGGTGTAAGCGCTGCTATTACTCCGGGCAGGTGGGCCGCTCCCCCGGCTCCGGCTATGATTACCCTGATACCCCTTCCAGCTGCATTCCTGGCAAAATCCATGGCCTGTTCAGGTGTTCTGTGCGCTGAAAGTGCATTGAGTTCAAAAGGGATTTCAAATTCATCAAACAGTTTGGCTGCCTGCTCCATAATGGGAAGATCCGATGTGCTTCCCATGATAATGCTGACTTTTGGATTCATAGGTTAATGGTGTTTCTGTATCAATATCAGCTAACGAAATTACAATTATTTTTTTTCCTGTGAATCATTGTCTATTTTCATTGAAAATTTAGCCAATGGAAAGTGAAATTGTGAAGGTTCAAGACAAGCATTTTAAACCTTTTATATCTGAAGTTGAGATTCAGCAACAGGTTTCCAGGATCGCCCGGGAGATGAACCATGACCTTGCTCACAGAGACCCCATTTTCCTGGGTATACTGAATGGGGCATTTATGTTTGCCGGTGACCTTTATAAACAGCTCACATTCCCCTGCCAGATCACCTTCCTGAAACTTGCTTCCTACAGCGGAACGCGAACAACAGGTTCCGTGAAACAGCTGATCGGGATCAACAGGGACCTGAAGAACAGGGTTGTGGTGGTGCTGGAGGATATTGTGGATACCGGTGTGACGCTGGAAACCATTATCAGGCAACTATCCGGATACCAGCCGGAGGAGATCAGGGTGGCCACTTTCCTTCATAAACCGGAAGCTACAGTAAAAGAGGTGCAGTTGGATTATGTGGGAATGGAGATTCCCAATAACTTTATCCTGGGATATGGTTTGGATTACGATGGTTATGGAAGAAATTACAGGGAAATCTACCAGTTGGTGGATTCATAAAAATAAATCTTTATTAATTTCGATGCGTTATAAAATCTAAAAGCACATGTTGAATATTGTATTATTTGGTCCTCCGGGATCTGGAAAAGGGACCCAGTCTGAAAAGATCATTGAAAAGTATAACCTGGTTCATATCTCAACCGGCGATCTGCTCAGGGAAGAGGTCGCTGCACAAACAGATCTGGGAAAACAGGCAAAAGAGATCATGGATAAGGGAGAGCTGGTTCCCGATAAAATTGTAATCGGAATGATCCGGAAAAAACTGGAGGAACATCAGAATGGGCCGGGGTTTATTTTTGATGGATTTCCAAGAACCGTGGAACAGGCCAGAGCGCTCAGAAAAGCACTTACCGATTATGATGAGCGGGTCAGTGTGATGATTTCTCTCGAGGTTCCCCGGGAGGAACTGGTTAAAAGATTGCTGAATCGTGGAAAGGAAACCGGTCGTTCCGATGATAACCTGGAGACCATTAACAAACGCATTGATGTTTACAACAAGCAAACCATTCCGGTTACCTACTATTATGACAAGATGCACAAACATGCCCCGGTTGAAGGCACAGGTTCCATTGATAAGATATTTAGCCGTATTGAGGAGGTTATCGGGAAAGTAAAAGAGAATTAGTATCCCTTGTAAAGCTGCCTATGTCCAATGTCAATTTTGTTGATTATGTTAAGATTTTCTGTCGTTCCGGGAAGGGGGGCAGCGGATCTGCGCATCTGCACCGGGATAAATTAACCCGGAAGGGCGGACCCGACGGAGGTGACGGAGGCAGGGGCGGACATGTGATTGTCAGGGGCAATGAACAGCTCTGGACACTGTTACACCTGAAGTATCGTAAACATATATTTGCTACCAACGGGGAGAGCGGAGGGGCCTCCCTGAAGACCGGTGCAAGTGGTAAGGATGCCATTATCGAAGTACCGCTGGGCACAATAGCCAGGGATGCCGGGTCCAATGAGGTTTTACTGGAGATCACCAGCCATGGGGAAGAAAAAGTGCTGATACAGGGTGGACGGGGCGGACTCGGGAATGATCATTTCAAATCTTCCACGCACCAGACACCCAGGTTTGCGCAGCCCGGAGAAGCGGGCGTGGAGGGATGGTTTATTCTGGAACTGAAGTTGCTGGCAGACGTGGGTCTGGTGGGGTTTCCCAATGCCGGGAAATCGACCCTGCTTTCGGCCATTTCTGCCGCCAGGCCAAAAATTGCGGATTATCCTTTCACCACACTGGTGCCAAATCTGGGTATTATCAAATACCGGGACGACCGTTCTTTTGTCATGGCTGACATTCCGGGGATTATTGAGGGAGCCAGTGAAGGGAAGGGGCTGGGACACCGTTTCCTGAGACATATTGAACGCAACTCCATGCTGCTGTTTATGATCCCTGCTGATACCACAAATATCAGGGATGAATATGAGATCCTGCTCAGTGAACTTGAAAAGTTTAATCCGGAATTACTGGATAAGCGCCGTTTACTGGTGATTACCAAATCGGACCTGCTGGATGATGAGTTAAAAGAGGAGATCAGGAAGGAACTGCCGGCGGTGAGGTACCACTTTATCTCAGCTGTTGCCAATGACGGTCTTGTTACCCTCAATGATATCATCTGGGAAATGCTGAATTCCTGAACATCATGGAGTGGCTCATCTCGCTTGACACCCACTTGTTCCTGGTTATCAATGGAATGCATACAGATTTGTGGGATGGTATCATGTGGTGGGTAAGCGGAAAGACAACCTGGTGGCCCTTCTACCTGTTGCTGCTGGGGTTTATGGGTTGGAAGAAAAAATGGCAGCTGGTCTGGATGATATTATTTATCATCCTTGTAATTGCAGTGACCGATCAGACATCGGTCCATCTCTTCAAGAATGTGGTCCGGCGGCTGCGGCCGTGCCATGAACCCTCACTGGAGGGAATGGTTCACCTGGTGAACAATAAGTGTGGCGGGATGTTTGGTTTTATATCTTCCCATGCGGCTAATGCATTTGGTGTAGCGCTGCTTGCATTATTGTGGATCAGGTTACGCTGGTTTGCCGCCGTCATGGTTGTCTGGGGGCTTCTCATCGCTTACAGCAGGGTTTACCTGGGTGTACATTATCCGGGAGATGTACTTGCAGGAGGACTTTGGGGAGTCTTTTGCGGGTGGTTGATATACAGGTTGTTTCAGTGGAGCCTGAGACTGTTACCACAGAACTGGCGGATTACTGGATCTACTGATTTCCCAAATAGAACAGCGTAAAATGCACTTTATTGCAAGTCCTTCTACCGATCCCTTCTTTAATCTTGCTTCAGAAGAGTATTTACTGAAGGGATTCAGTGAACATATATTTCTCCTTTACAGGAATACTCCCACCATCGTGGTGGGGAAGCATCAAAATACGCTTGCCGAGATCAATCTCCCCTATGTGGAAAAGGAAGGGATCATGGTAGCCAGAAGGATTTCGGGAGGGGGTACGGTGTTTCATGATCTGGGTAATCTGAATTTTGCCTTTATCACCGGCGGCCGGGAGGGAGAGATGGTTGATTATAAAAAATTCACCCGGCCTTTGATTGAAGCTATGGGCACTATGGGACTGAAGGTTACGATGGGGGAGAGAAATGAACTGCTTCTGGGAAAGTTGAAGATATCAGGTACGGCCAGCCATGTAAATAAGAAACGTGTACTTCATCACGGAACACTGTTATTCTCCTCGGTCATGAAGAACCTGTCCCTGGCCCTCAAAGTAAAACCCGAAAGATTTACCGACAGGGCAGTTAAATCGGTCCCGTCCAGGGTTACTAACATCCGGGATCATCTTGTTCAAAAAATAGACATTGAAGATTTTCAGACCCGGATACTTAATCATATCTTTCATTCCATGGCAGGGGCCACCCACTATACATACAATGATCATGATCTCAGGGAGATCAATCATCTGCGTGATACAAAGTTTTCCAAATGGGAATGGAATTTCGGTTATTCTCCAAAGTATCAGTTTAGCAAGCAACTGACATTTGGATCTGGGAATATTCATATCCAGATGAATGTGGAGAAGGGTGTTATTCAGAAAGTGAGCATTGAAGGGGATTTCATGTCTGCCAAAGATATTCATTACCTGGAAGAGTTGCTCTCCGGAACCATTCACGATCCTGAAACACTCAGAATGAAGCTCTCGGCCATTAAAGTGGATGAATATATATCGGGGCTGGAAAATGAGAAATTACTTTCCGGGATGTTTTAGATGAGAAGTTCCACCAGCTTGTCCGGTGAAAGATTGACTCCGTTAATGATATACCGGGCCTGTTTGTAATATGCTTCCCTGGAGGCAAGGAGCCCGGTGATAAAGGTGAGCAGTTCCGGTGCTGACTTCCCCTCGATAAGGGGTCGTTTTGTTTTGGAGTGTATAAGGCGGTCCCGTAATGATTCAGGTGATAACCTGATATATATGGTGGTACCGTGCTGGTTCATAATCCTGATCATCTGATCGTGACAAGGAGCACCGCCGCCTGTAGAAACCACGATCTTTTCCCGTTCGCATATTTCCAGCAGAATATCGTGTTCCCATTTCC
>JANTFK010000066.1 GCA_024763595.1 Bacteroidales bacterium
CGATTTCAGTGCCGCTGCCTACTTCTTTGGCCGGATGGTACAACAGGTACTGGATGTTCCGGTGGGCCTGATCTGTTCCAGCTGGGGCGGAACCCGGATCGAGCCGTGGATCAGTGAAGAGGGAATCGGGGATTTTGACTGGGTCACACTGCCCGACAAAAACCAGGAAGGGGTGCCCTCCACGCAGGCGCCTACCGTACTGTATAATGCCATGATCTCTCCCATGGTTGGATTTGCCATCAGGGGTGCTACATGGTACCAGGGCGAGTCGAACCATAACGAAGCCGCTGAATATGAAAAACTGATGCCGGGCCTGATTCAGAACTGGCGCGACCAGTGGGGAATCGGGGGCTTTTCCTTTTATTACTGTCAGATCGCCCCGTTTGATTACGGAGCCCATGGCCTTAATTCGGCCTTTCTGCGGGAGGCCCAGCTGAAAGCTTCCACAGTGCTTCCGAACACAGGCATGGCCTGCCTGATGGATGTGGGCGAAAAGCATTGTATTCACCCGGCCGATAAAGAGGCAGCCGGTGAAAGGCTGGCATACCTGGCCCTGGCAGATACCTACGGGATGAAAGGGATCGAGTATTCCGGTCCTGTCCTGAAGGAGATGAAGGTGGATGGCAGCATTGTTTACCTCACCTTTGACCATGCGGAGAACGGTTTGACAACATTCGGGAAAGAATTGGTTAACTTCAAAGTAGCCGGTGAAAATCAGCGTTTCTTCAAGGCTTTCGCCACCATTACACGTCAGGGAATTACGCTCTATTCTCCCAATGTACAGGAACCGGTGGCTGTCCGTTATGCCTTCGATGATTTTGTTGTCGGGGAGTTATTCAATACTGAAGGCTTACCGGCTTCCTCATTCAGAACGGATGACTGGGAGATGCCAATGCGATAAAAAGATGAAACGTTCCGTATTTCATAGGGCAACAGTTGTGCATGCAGGGTTCGTTGCGTTGATGACGCTTCTTCCCGGGTTTTTATCTCCCCTGCCGGTCAATGCCCAGTCACTCAGGGCAGGTACCGGTAAAAGCAATATAACGGCAGATTGCGGTGGGGTGCACGATTCGCTCTACGTGAAGGCCTTGGTGCTTGAGGGCAGGCAGGGCAGGCTGGCCGTTATTACACTGGATGTAGTGGCCATTGACCGGATCGGGGATGTGCCGGATGGCTATTTTGATACTGTAAAGAAAAAGCTTCAGGAAGCGTTTGGCATAGATCATCTGCTGGTGAATGCTTCGCACAACCATTATGACGGCTTTTTAAACGGCGGAGGAAAACTCGTCGGGAATATTGATGAGAAGACCTATGAGGCCGTCACCCGTGCACTGGGTAATCTGGAAAGGGTCCGGGTGGGTGCCGGTTCAGGATCGGAGCACCGCATATCCATGAACCGGCGGATCAAGCTTAAAGACGGAAGTGTCTTTACCATCCGGCATGCCAATCCCAATATGCCGGATGATGCAGTGGCAGGAGTGGGGGAGATGGATCCGGAAATCGGCATACTGAGGATCGACAGGATGGATGGCACCTCCAAAGCGGTTGTCTATAATTTTGCCTGTCATCCCTATACAGGCGTTCCGGATAAAAGCGTAACTACAGAGTACCCCGGGTTCGCTTCCCGTTTACTGGAGGAGAACCTGGGTCACGGAACGATGGCATTTTTTTTACAGGGGGCTGCCGGGGATATTACCGAGGTTCTTTATAAAAATGTGAATGAGGTTAGAGACTGTGAACCTTTTGGAAGGATGCTCGGAGAAAGTACCCTGAGAGGGTTCCGTAATATCAGGACGGCCAGGACAGGTCATTTTTCAGTGGTATCAAGGACCATTATGCTACCGCTCCGGCGGGATGTTGCCAATCACATAAAGGAGCTGGAGGAACAGGAAGCTGAGTTACTGGCATCGCTCCGGTCAACCAGCCTCAATATGAAAACCTTTATTCCCCTGTATATCAAGTATGCATTGTCTCCCGATTATCCCTCTTATTATTCCTACCGCTACCTGCAGGAAGAAAAGGAAGATATGGAAGGACTGAGGAAGATGGACCGGGAGAACCGGCGGAACATGGATAAATATATTCGTAATATGCGTGCCATGGATAAACTTGCACAGATCCAGGAAAACAAGGCGTTCCTCAGGATCAAACAGGATGAGATCAGCCGCATCAACCGGGATAGCATTGCAGTGGAGATTGAGGGGATCCGTATCGGTGATTTTGTGCTTGTCACCTTCCCGGGAGAGCCTTTTGCCCATGTCGGCCTGAATATCAAGAAGAACTCTCCTTTCCGGCATACATACCTAGCGGGTTATTCCAACGGTTATATTCATTATGCCCCTGCCGCGGATGCATACCCGGAGTGGGGGTATGAGGTAATGAACACGCTCCTGGCTCCCGGATGGCAGGCTATTTATGAGCGGGAGGCCGGAAAAATACTCAACGAACTATAGTCATCACGATGCGCAAAGTATTAGCGATCTTCTCTTTTTTACTCATAAATCAATTCAACAGTTGTTCCCATCAGGAGAGGTGTAGCGCTACTTATATTAACCCGAATCAGTTTAATGGCAACGATACGCAACGCATTCAATCGGCTGTTGATGCAGCTGAAGGAACCACAAATAAAATATTCATACCCTCCGTAAATGACAATGGTACGGATAAGTGGATGCTGGATAGTGCGATACTGCTGCCGGGTAACATGACCGTGATTTTAGATAATTGTACCATTCAATTATCGGATCAATGCCGGGATAATATGTTTCGGAGTAATAATGTGGGAGCCGGAATTGCCAATCCGGAATGGACCCATCATATTAAGCTGGTGGGTATTGGAGATGTAATATTAAGGGGTGCGGATAATCCCAGGGCTACAGGGGATGGCGCCAGGACCCTCATTGTACATCCGGATGATGCAAAAGGCAACTGGCGGGTGAGTTACGGTAGTGATGCCGGGAAAAAGGGGAGAAAGCAGACAGGCGACTGGCGCAATATCATGATCCTGATGGCCTATGTGGATGGTTTCACCATGAGAAACATAAAGATAGCAAACTCCCATGGCTGGGCCGTCAGTTTTGAAAGGACCAGAAATGCCGATATTTCTGATATACGCATTGATAACCCTGAAGAGATTATCGTCAATGGCAAACCTGTACGTGTGTCCAATAAGGACGGGATCAATCTCCGGTACGGGTGTAAAAACTTTCGTATCGATCATATATCGGGGAGAACAGGCGATGATTTTATTGCCCTTTCAAGCCTTGATACCGGGACGGATGATCATGAAAACGGGAGTTTGAACTCTTCAATGGTTACAATGAGAAAATGGAGAGGTCCGGAAGATGATACAGAACAGGTTGTTATCACCAATGTTTCATGCCGTACCAAATACAGGGGAATCGCTATCAGGGCAAGTGACAGCGCCAGTATTCACCATGTATATATCAATGAGCTAATGACCAGGGAATGGGATGGATTCACCAATGCAATTTTATTGGGAGGCAGGGGTTATGGTAAACTTTCCGCTCCCGGCAAGATCAATAACATCTTTGCCACGAATATCATGGGGGACGGACATTCCTTAATTCTGATTGAAGCCCCCATTGCCAATTGCTATTTTATGAATGGGATATACAGTGGTAATGATGAAGAAATCATTTCATACACCATTGGTAAAGATAAAACGCAACATGTGGTTGCAAAGAACATGATACATTAATTGAAAAGGATCATTCATCATGCAGCAGAACAGCATACCCGTACATTTTGGAAAGCAGGTCATTGAGCTGGACATTCCAGGTGAGAACCTCTGCTTTAACCTGAAGCGAAACCCATTCCGTGCCGAAAACAGTGAGGCGGAAGAGATACAGAAAGCACTGGAGCATCCTGTGGGATCAAAGCGATTAAGGGAGATCGTGCAGAAAGATTCATCGGTGGTCATCATGGTGGATGACCGGACCCGTAAAACACCGCAAAAGCGCATTCTCCCCTTTGTGTTGAACGAACTGAATGATGCCGGTGTGGACGACCGTCAGATCAAACTGATCATTGCCACGGGAACACACCGGGACATGACACAGCAGGAGATCCTGGAGCGGTTTGGGAAAGAGATTGTGGAACGGGTTAAGATTGAAAATCATGATTGTCATCACAATCTGGTTGACAGGGGAGTGACCCGGAGAGGAACAAGGATACTGGTCAACAAAAACGTGCTGGATGCCGACATCCGGATCGCTGTGGGGGCCTCTCTTCCCCATCATCCCACCGGATGGAGCGGGGGAGCCAAAATGTTTCTGCCCGGGGTGGCCGGCACTGAAACCGTGAATGCCATGCACCTGCTGGGTGCCACAGAAGCCCAGTTGGGAAAGGTGATCACCCCCATGCGCGAAGAGATGGAGGACTTTGCAACAGAAGTGGGCCTCCATTTCATTCTGAATGTGCTGTTAAATGAGAAGGATGAAATGGTAAAAGCAGTATCCGGACATTTCATCGAAGCACACAGAGAAATTGTCAGGTGGGGCATGAAGTTGAATGGTGTTGAATTTGCGGAGCCGGCCGACATCACCATCAGCAGTTCATATCCTTTTGATTACGATCTTACCCAGGCTGATAAGGGAATGTTTTCAGCTGCACGCGCCACCAGGCCGGGAGGAGATATTATCCTGCTGTCGCCCTGCAATGAAGGTGTTGCACCAACCCACGAAAAAGATATGACCCGCCTTGCACGTTATGATGATGATACCCTCTGGAAAATGCTTGACGATGATGTGATCGGGAACCGGTTCGCAGCCTCTGAATGCATGTATCTCAATTATGCCAAACGGAACTTTAAAATGTCCGTTACCATGAAAGATCCCATGCTCGCCAATATGATGGGTTTTTACCATCTGCATGTGGATGATGTGCAGCGCTATATCAGCCGCCGCATTGCACTGGACAGGAAATTAAAAGTTGGGATAGTCCATAACAGCGGCGAGATACTACCCATTCCGGCAACCCTTCATAAGGAATTGCAGGATGAGTGAGAAACCTGCCTCTTTTTTTAGCCGTCTGGCCGCTCTCATTGTTTCAGTGGGGCCTGCATTTTTTGTTGTGGGTTATACCATAGGGACCGGCAGTATTGTAACCATGGCTTCAGCCGGTTCCCGTTACGGGATGTCCATGCTCTGGGTATTGATCCTGGCCTGTGTTTTTGCTTATGTGCTGCTTGAAGCATATGGCCAATACGCTCTTTTTACTGGGGAAGGAGCCCTGTATGGGATCAAAACACATATCAGGGGCGGGCGTTTTATCTCCCTCCTGGTGCTGACGGGACTGATCTTCGTTGAAATACTGGCCCTGGTGGGTATTATGGGGATTCTTACTGATCTCATCCATGACTGGAGCGGCATGCTGTTCGGAAGCAACGGCTGGAACCGGGTCGGGATCGCCGTTACGCTCAGTATCCTGATTTACAGCGTGCTCCTGATAGGTAAATATTCACTCTTCGAAAAGGTGCTGATCCTGTTTGTGACGATCATGGGGATCAGCTTCCTGATCACATTTTTCATGGTACCTCCGGATGCCTCTGCATTTGTCAGGGGAATGATACCGTCCATTCCTGAAAAGGCCAATGCTCCCCTGCTGATTGCTGCCATAGTGGGAACTACTTTTACAGCTCCCACCTTTGTGGTAAGGAGTATTCTGATGAAAGAAAAGCAGTGGGATAATGATCAACAGCGGCATGCGAAAAAAGATGCCGCCACCGGTGCCATCATGATGTTTTTGGTAAGCATGTCGGTGATGGCGGCTGCTGCCGGTACCCTCTATGTAATGGACCGTCCGGTGGACAGGGTCATTACAATGGTGGAGATACTGGAACCCCTGCTGGGAAGATTTGCGGTTTCAGTTTTTGTGACGGGCATACTGGGAGCCGCACTCTCCTCAATCATACCCATTCTCATGCTGGCCCCCTTGCTGATCAGTGATTACAGCAACACCCCCGTGAAATATAAAGGAATCCGGTTCAGGGTGCTAACCGGGGTGGCCATATTGTTTGGACTGATTGTACCTGTACTTCAGTTTAAGCCGGTTTTTGCCATGATCGTCAGTCAGGCATTTCAGGTCTTTCTCCTGCCCGTTGTTGTTCTGGCCATGATGTATCTGTTGAACCGGAAGGACCTGATGAAAGAAAACAGGGCCGGTTTCCGGATGAACGGAAGCCTGGTGATTATTATCATATTTACCCTGATCATCTCCTGGCAGGCCGTGGTTGGTTTACTGGAATCGTTCCATACAATTTTATAGGTTTATTGATATCTTTATGATGGATATAATGGAACTTGATCCTTCACGTAATTTAACAGCATAAACCAAAAGATTCTGAACATTCAGAAATCAAAAAATTTTAAACATATGAAACGACGTAAATTTTTAGAGAATAGCTCAAAAGCAGTGATAGCTTCAACTGTGCTACCGCTAGATGCCATCGCGGCGAATCATGTAAAAAGTACATCGCAAAAAACAAAAGTTGCCCTTGTAGGGACAGGAAGCCGGGGCAGTTACACCTGGGGAAAAGCAATACTGGACGGGTACAACCAGTGGGTCGACATGGTTGGCCTTTGTGATGTTAATCCCAAGCGGATGGCGTATGCCAAAAAATACATGGGTACCGGTGCTAAAACCTATCTTTCCGCAGATTTTGACCGCATGATTGAGGAAACACAACCTGATGTGGTCATCGTTACCACGACCGATAGTTTTCATGCTGACTATATTGTAAGGGCCCTGGAACTGGGCAGGAATGTTATATCGGAAAAACCGGTGGCAACCGAAGCGGAGCAATGCCAGCGGATTGTAGATACTGAGCATGCGACGGGGAAAAAGGTTACCGTGGGGTTTAATATGCGGTTTATGCCGGGTTCCGGTGAGATAAAGGAGATCCTGGATTCAGGTGAACTGGGCAATATCCTGTCAGTACAGTTTCAGGAATACCTGGATCTTTCCCACGGTGCTTCCTATTTCCGTCGCTGGCACGGTAAGATCAAGTATTCCGGTTCATTGTTCGTGCATAAAGCGTCGCACCATTTCGACCTGGTCAACTGGTTGATCGATGCCGATCCTGTAGAGGTACAGGCCATGGGGAAAGTTGCCTTTTACGGGCATAACCACCCTTTCAGGGCCCGTAATTGCAGGACCTGTCCCTTTACTGACGAATGTGAGTTTTACTGGGATATGACAAAGGATCAGAGAATGATGGACCTGTATGGTAATTGCGAGGATGTGGATGGGTATTTCCGCGATGGTTGTGTATGGGATAATGAAATTGATACCTATGATACCGGTTTGGTGAATGTCAACTACGATAACGGGACCTTACTGACCTATTCCATGAATACCAACCTGCCTTATGAAGGTCAGTATATCTCTTTTACCGGTGAAAAAGGGCGCCTGGATGTGAGGTTATTCAACCGCCAGCCATGGGATGAAGAGGCACCGGTGAAATTGCGGTTGTCCAAAGATATGCAGACATCGGAAGTTATTTCAATTCAGGTTGGTTCTGGCGGACATGGTGGGGCGGATGAGCGCATCAAAGACCTGATCTTTAAACCAGGTGTGAAAGATGAGCTGGGAAGACATGCCGGTAGCCGTGCAGGGATCATGTCCAGCCTGATTGGTATCGCTGCCAGGCAATCCATCGAGACAGGGACAAAGATAAAAGTGGATGACCTGGTGCAGTTCCCGACTACCTGGAGGGGATAAAAATCGCCGGGTTGTCATTATAGGTTTTTAATTAATTTTTAAAGATTTAAAGATGGATTTACAGGGAAAAAACATTCTGGTTACAGGAGGAGCAGGCGATGGAATGGGACAGGGCATTTGTGAAGCGATAGACCATGCCGGCGGCAGGATCATTGTTAATGACATCAATCCGGAACTGGCCCGGGAGGTGGCCAAAAAGTATAATCATGCGGTA
The DNA here is from genome assembly GCA_024763595.1 of Bacteroidales bacterium. Taxonomy (GTDB): domain Bacteria; phylum Bacteroidota; class Bacteroidia; order Bacteroidales. Next base: position 7,958 of record JANTFK010000066.1, read on the forward strand.
GCGGTTAAGGCTGATGTCAGTAATGCTGATGAGGTCCGCCGGATGTTTAATGAGATTAATAAAGAGTGGGGGATCGTTCACGGAGTTGTCAACAATGCAGGAATAGGTCTGGCCAGGTATGCGCATGAAGCCACCGAAGAGGAACTAAACCGTCTGTTTGATGTGGATGTAAAAGGGATCTGGCTGGTTTCAACGGCATTTGTCAAACAACTATTGAAAGCCGGTGAGGCAGGCAACATCGTCAACATCTCCTCGATCCATTCATTTGCAACCATGCACAGGATGGCTTTGTATTCCACTGCAAAAACAGCTGTAAACGGACTAACAAGAGGGCTGGCCATAGATTTCGGTCAATACAATATCAGGTGTAATGCAGTTGCACCGGGCATGATCTACTCTGAACAGAGCGTACATATTATTAGCAGATGGACACCGGATCCGATCAAGTGGATGAAAGATCATAAAACCGACCACCAGTGCCTGAACTATTTTACAACTGCCAGAGATTGTGGAAATGCGGTGGCGTTTTTGCTGTCAGATCTGAGCCGGAGCATCACCGGGCAGACAATTCATGTGGACGGTGGTGCAACCAACCTGTTATATAATAACGCGTACACATCTTCGAAATAGACAAAAAGAGATAACGGACATCTTAATTGCAAAACCTGACTGAATGAAAAAGTTCAAAGTTTTCCTTCTTCTGGTCATCTGCTCAGCTTCATTTGCAATGGCTCAATCCACGGTAAAGCGGGTAATTCTTTTCGGGATAGACGGGTTGCACTGGGAGGCCCCGGCAAAGTTGGACATGCCGGTGTTCAATGCATTGATTAAAAAGGGCACCTATATTCAGCAATCTTATATGATTATACCCCATCACCCCAAAACCGGCGATTACAGTAAATATAACAGTTGCTCGTTCCCCAATCCGGTTTTGCATCAGGGAACCCTGTTCCTGAGCCCTGATAATAAGATGATCCAGGAAGTATTTTCGCCGGAGCTGCAAACCGCATTTGTGGTAAATACAACGGCATACCGTTCCGTTTCCAGGGGGTTTTCGACCACCATTATGGATCCAACACTTTCAGACCGGCAGGTGGTGGAGACAGCCATGAACATCCTTGAAACGCAGGACCCGGTCTTTATGCGGGTTCATCTCCAGACTCCCGGTAGCAAAGGTTATGAAATTTCGCAAAGTACACCCAACCTCTCCTGGTTCAGAAATATTTACGGAAAAAATTCCCCCTATGTGGAGGCTGTGGAAAATGCAGATAAACTGCTGGGGCAATTTGTGGATTTTCTGAAACGATCGGAGTTATGGGACGAAACGGTGCTGATTGTCACTTCAGATCACGGTCAATGCACCATGGGATGGCATCCGATGTTTGAGGAAGAGAGCTGGATGACACCCCTGCTGTTTGTGGGAAGCAGGATAGCCAGGGGACGGCGGTTACCCTATTTCGAACATACAGACCTGGCACCCACCATTGCCGGTTTGCTGGGAACGAAACCACCCAACAGGGATGGCGGTGCAGGTACCAGCATAACAGCCATCATGGCAGATGCTGATGCATCCGCTTATCATCCCGTCCGGCATATTTTAACCATCAATCGCCAGATCAGGGAGTATAACCTGCTGAAAGCAAGGATGATCATTGCTGCGGAAAAGGATACAAACATATCGATTGCCTACGCGTTACTGGACAACAGCTTCTCTCCGGCAGGACCCTTTTACGATCAGGATAAGATCCTGGACTGGTATAAGGCCGGGAATACCGGCGGATTGATTGAAACCAATGAGATGATCCTGAAAAAAATGCGAAAGTTACTGGAATAATCATTTTATAACCTCAGACAGCATGAAACGAGCATGAGCTTTTTTAATCATAACCTCACAAATAAGTATGGTTAAAATAAGGTCATGCGAGTGCGGTAGCGGTTGCATCCGTTCTCAAATTTTCAAATAATATGAAGTGTAATTGAAAATTTTTAATGGATGAAACGCAGAAAATTTTTGGAGAACAGTTCAAAGGCGGTTATCGCATCAACGCTCCTCCCTGTGAATGCCGTTGCTGCCCCGGCACGTAACAATGTTTCTCAAAAGATCAAAGTTGCCCTGGTGGGCACGGGTACCCGGGGAACCGGAACATGGGGATACAGCTTACTGAATAGCGGGCAGGTGCCAGGGCAGGTGTTATGTCCAGTCTCGTCGGTATTGCAGCCCGTACATCCATTGATACCGGGCAGACAGTCAAAATCAACGATCTGATTCAACTGCCTCTTACCTGGAAGGGATAATAATTTGAAATGAACCGTAATAGTAATTGGGCATACAGCAATGTCATTCTTTTGATATCCATTGTACTGTTGATCAGTACAAGTTTTCTGATTCATACCGGTCTTCTAAAACAGATAGTAACAAGCATCTTTTTCGCCATGATCCTGCTTTCAGCCTCCTGTTCCATAAAAAGAGGCAGCACCAGGCTTGTCTATTTTGCCATTGGCGTTATCGTGCTTCGTGAAATCTCCATATTCCTTATACGGAATGAGTATCTGGATTCAGTGGTCACCATTACAAATGTTCTCTTTTTTCTGATCATTGTCATCCGATTAATTCACCAGGTTGCCCACAGTAAGCATGTGAGCAGGGATGTGATCCTTGAATCTATCAACGGATATCTACTGATGGGATTGAGCGGCAGCATCCTGTTTGCTCTGCTGGAACGGCTTCAGGAGCATTCATTCACTTTTTCCGGTTCCCCCGATCACCTTTTTTCTGAAGCCATATACTTTGGATTTATTACGCAGACCACCATTGGATTCGGTGATATCTTACCTGTATCAGATCTGGCAAGGTTACTTACCGTTATTATTGGAGTCACCGGGCAGTTGTACATTGCCATTATCATTGCCATGCTGGTTGGTAAATACCTGTCACAAAAGGGCAATAATCATTGATCTTCCATTTTATTTTTTAACTTGCTTTCATCTTATTATGAACAGATAAACCCTCATCAACATGAAAAACATTCAACTTGTACTGCTATCGCTGATAATCTTTTTTGGGAACCTTTCCTGTACACAGAAAAACGCTCAATGGAAACCCTTGTTTGGTGAAGGGTATGGTGAAGCCACCTTTGAAGAG
>JANTFK010000067.1 GCA_024763595.1 Bacteroidales bacterium
GGTTTACTGGGAAAACACACAACAGGGATTGAAGGTGAGTGCCGTACGCGGACAGCGACTCTATAACAACACCCGGTGGCCAAATCCGGTGGTTATTAAAATAGAAAATCGGGCAAACCGATAGTCATTAGCGGATAGAACCGCCACAACCGGTTCCGGGTCCGCCATGTTTTAGTTTTCAGTTCTTCTTCCACCTTCCACAACCAGCACGATCTCTCCCTTTACAGTGCCCTTACCGAAATATTGGATAAGCTCCGCGAGTTTTCCTCTGACAGTCTCTTCGTGGATCTTGGTCAGTTCCCGGGAGATCGATCCTTTTCGCTCTCCGCCAAAATGATCGCTAAGCTGGACCAGTGTTTTCAGAAGCCTGAACGGAGATTCGTAGAACACCATGGTCCGGGTTTCGGTGGAAAGCTCCTTAAGGCGCTTCATGCGTCCTTTCTTCTGAGGCAGAAATCCTTCGAAAACAAATCTGTCACAGGGGATTCCTGAGTTGACCAGTGCCGGTATAAATGCCGTGGGACCAGGAAGCGATTCTACTTTTACTCCCTGTCCGATACATGCCCTGACCAGCAGGAATCCGGGATCTGAGATCCCGGGTGTGCCGGCATCGGTGACAAGTGCCATGGAAGTGCCTCCCCGTATCCGCTCAACCAGGGCTTCAACGGTACGGTGTTCGTTGAATTTATGGTGAGAGTGAATGGGTTTATTGATTTGAAGATGCTTGAGCAGGTTGCCCGATTTTCGGGTATCTTCTGCCAGTACCAGGTCAACCGATCCCAGGACTTTAATGGCCCGGAGTGTAATATCCTCCAGGTTGCCAATGGGAGTTGGGACCAGGTAAAGGATTGACATACTATTGTTTGATATACCTGCGTTTAACCAATCCCGTCAGGATCCCGACGCCTTCATGCTCCATATCTCCGGAGAATTTTTCATTCAGCAGGTCTATGGCATCCTGGTAATTGCCGGTACCATCCAGGCGCTTAACCAGGTCGGAAAAATCATCTGCATTACCGTCAAACAGTTCCCTGATAATCAAGAACCTGTCATTGATCCCGATATTCCTGCCAATATTCTCTATGGGTTGCCCCAGCAGTTTTGTATCGACGTCAGCAACACGTTTACCTGCCAGGTTCTCATTAATGCTGGCCTGGGTGGAAAATTTCTCTGCCAGGATCGCTGAATCCTTCGATTTTTTTTCAGATTTAATCTCAACCTCAGGCACCGTGGCAGGAGAACGCTCAGGCTCAGAAACAGCGGCAGGTGCAGATTCAGGTACAGCTTCCGGTTCAGGCTCTGTTACAGCTTGCGGTTCAGGCTTTGATGGTGCAGCTGGAGCAACGGGTTCAGTTACAGATTCTGGTGCCGGAGCCGGCGTTGATGCAGCCTGGGAAGGCAGGCGCTCCGGATTAATAAGTTCGCTGAGACGGTCCGCCTTGATCATCGTCAGGATCTCATAAACGTTTCGAAGTTTGGAGAGGGCGAGGTCCAGTTCAATGGCCGGTCCATCCTTGGAATTTTGTAGGTTGGCCACCAGTTTTTCTATATCTTGTATATCTTTGGTCAGGATTTCAATGGTGTATTTTATTTCCATGGTCGTGCTGCTTTTTTTAGAGGTGTGCTTACAAAATTAACGATAATCTTGAGATAATGTTATAGTATGTTTCTTGAGAACACGGTAGATAGAACCAGTGGGCAGGGTTGGATCGAGGTTATTACCGGGTCCATGTTTTCTGGGAAGACCGAAGAACTTATCCGGCGCCTGAAAAGAGCACGCTTTGCAAAGCAACAGGTGGAAATATTCAAACCCAGGATCGAGGTCCGCTATTCGGAGGAAGATATAGTCTCCCATGACGATAATGCCATCCGAAGCACACCGGTCGATTCATCAGCTAACATTCTGTTGCTGGCCAGTGAAGTGGAAGTAGTGGGGATCGATGAGGCCCAATTCTTTGATAACGGACTGGTGGATGTGTGTAACAAGTTGGCCAATAACGGGGTCAGGGTAGTCGTAGCCGGACTGGATATGGACTTCAGGGGGGGGGCTTTCGGACCCATGCCCGGGTTGCTCTCCGTTGCCGAATATGTAACCAAGGTGCATGCCATTTGTGTCCGGTGCGGTAACCTGGCACAATACACACACCGGCTTTCGGAAGATGATAAACTGATCGTGCTGGGTGAAACCGATATTTACGAGCCCCTTTGTAGAACATGCTATACCCGGGCAAACAAAGGGAGGTTATCATGAATACTGTTTGGACGCTGAATGAGATCGCCATCCGCCTGAAGGGTGCCGTTCACGGGAAGGGAGACTTTCCTGTCCGGACGCTGGCTACCGACAGCCGGACCCTTGCTCCTTCAGCTTCTACGCTTTTTGTTGCCCTGCTGGGGGAGAGGCATGACGGTCATGATTATATTGAAGAGCTGTATGAGCATGGAATCCGGAACTTTCTGGTTTCGCGTCTGCCGGAAAACGCTCCTTTGCATGATTCCGGTTTTTGTCTGGTTGAGGATACACTGGCGGCTTTGCAGGCACTGGCTTCGGCCAGAAGGAGCCACTTTGAAGGAGAAGTGGTTGCCATTACAGGCAGTAATGGTAAAACCATTGTGAAGGAGTGGTTGTATCAGTGCCTGGGCGATTCATTCAGTGTGCACCGCAGTCCCAAAAGTTACAACAGCCAGGTGGGTGTCCCCCTCTCTGTCTGGATGACCGGTCCACATCATGAACTAGCACTTATCGAGGCAGGGATATCCCGCCCCGGCGAAATGCAGAAACTCCGGGAGATCATCCGGCCGCAGACAGGGATCTTCACCAACCTGGGCAGTGCGCACCAGGAGAACTTTTCCACGCTTGAGGAGAAGCTCACCGAAAAACTCAGTTTGTTTAAGGGGTGTAAAAAGGTGATATGCCGCTCTGATACCAGGGTGAACGGCAAACCATTGCTTCACTTTATGAAAGATCTCAAGGCTGACATTGTGAGCTGGAGCCTGGAAGGAGAGTCTGATTACAGTTATACCCTTGAGCAGAAGAGTCCTCTGGGGACCGGTATGGAATTGTCCCTGGATGGGGAACGGATTGGATTTCACCTGCCTTTTGGCGATGATGCATCCATTGAGAATGCCTTACATGTCCTTACATTTTCTATAGATGCCGGTTTCCCTGTTGACCGGGCAGTTGCGCGTATTGCCAGGCTGGAGCGGGTATCCATGCGCCTGGAAATGTTACAGGGATTGCAGGGGAGTGTAGTGATCAATGACACCTATAATGCCGATACAGGCGGATTGGCAGCTGCCCTGGATCTGATGGATCAGCAGGAGAAGAGAAAGGGGAAAATTGTGATTCTTTCCGATCTTTTGCAGAGTGGTATGGAGGAGTTTGCCCTCTATTCAGAGATTGCCGGGATGATACGGCAAAAAGGTGTGGAGCAATTCATGGGCATTGGACCGGCACTCATGCAGTATCGTGGGCTGTTTCCCCGGAATTCGCTCTTTTACAGGGATACAGATGAGTTCCTTCAGCGGATGGACAGGACCCGGTTCGGAGGGAAAGCAGTTCTGATCAAGGGATCCAGGAAATATGGTTTTGAAAGGATTACTGCCGAATTGCAGCTAAAAACACACCGGACCAGGCTGGAGATCGATCTCAATGCCATGGTGCATAACCTGAATTATTTCAGGTCGCTGCTCCATGAAGGGGTAAAGACCATGGTAATGGTCAAGGCCCTCTCTTACGGGACAGGAAATGTGGAGGTTGCCAGCCTGCTTCAGTTTCATAAAGTAGATTACCTGGCGGTGGCCTTTATCGATGAGGGAATTGAGCTTCGGGAGTCCGGCATACATGTGCCCATCCTGGTACTGAATCCGGATCCTTCCGGGTTCGGGCCCATGCTCGATTACCAGCTTGAACCGGAAATATACAGCCTCACCCTCCTGGAATCGCTGTATAACAAGGTACGTTACCGGGGCTTAAAACAGTATCCGGTACACCTGAAACTGGACACCGGGATGCACCGGCTGGGTATCATGGAACCTGGGCTTGCACGGGTGCTTCTTTTGCTGAAACTGGATGAGTTCCGGCTCGTTTCAGTTTTTAGTCACCTGGCAGCTAGCGGGGAACCGGCACATGATGATTATACCCGGCGACAGATCTCAGACTTCGAAAGGATATCCGCTACCATCATGGAAGAACTGGCAGAACCTGTCGACAGACATATATTAAACTCTGCCGGTATTGAAAGGTTCCCCGATGCACAATTTGATATGGTCCGTTTGGGTATCGGGCTGCATGGGATCAGCCATTCGGGGACCCTGCAACCCGTGAGTGCTTTTAAAACCAGTATCTCGCAGATCAGGCCGGTACCCAGGGGCGAAACCATTGGTTATTCCAGGCGGGGTGTAGTGGAGCGTGCCAGCCGGATAGCAACCATTCCTGTGGGGTATGCCGATGGTTTGAACCGTCAACTTGGAAACGGGGTGGCCTCGGTTTGGATCAATGGGCAGGAGGCACCTACCATCGGGGACATCTGCATGGATATGACCATGATCGATGTAACCGGCATTGAGGTTTCCGAAGGAAATGAAGTAGAGATATTCGGGAAGCACCAGCCGGTCATGAAACTGGCAACCCTGGCCGGAACCATTCCTTATGAGATCCTAACCTCCATTCCGGAGCGGGTGAAAAGAGTATATTTGCAGGAGTAGTTATGAAAGTAAAGATCTCAGCAGTCATTATCACCTTTAATGAGGAGCGGAATATTGCACGCTGCCTGGACTCCCTGGTCGGTGTGGCAGATGAGATTGTGGTGGTTGACAGCTATTCCACCGACAGGACGGAGGAGATATGCCGTTCTTACAATACGGTTTTTATCAAGCACAGGTTCCTGGGTCATATACAGCAAAAGAACTGGGCCATTTTGCAGACCAGCTCACCATACATCCTGTCGCTGGATGCCGATGAGGTGTTGTCGGATGAATTAAGGGCATCCATCCGGAAGGTCAGGGAGAACTGGACCCATGATGGATACTATTTTAACCGGCTGACCAGCTACTGTGGCAAGTGGATCAGGCATACAAGCTGGTATCCTTCGCGGAAACTCAGGCTATGGGATTCCAGAAAAGGCAGCTGGGGAGGTTTAAATCCCCATGACCGATATTATATGGAGAAGGGAGCGACCCGGCAATACCTGAGGGGGGATATCCTGCACTACTCATATTACTCGGTGGGAGAACACCTGGTCCAGATGAATACCTTCTCCACGATCCTGGCCCAGTCCTATTTTGAACAGAGAAGAAAGGTATATTTCTTCAGCATAGTCCTGCATCCGCTCTGGCGCTTTATCAAAGACTTCCTGCTGAATGCGGGTTTCCTGGATGGCTATTACGGGTTTATTGTGAGTGTGAACTCGGCCCATGAAGTTTTCCTTAAATATGTAAAGCTCAGGAATCTCTATAAAAAAGAGAAACAGCGACAAAAGACAACGATCTGTTTTTTCAATACACAGCGGTCATGGGGTGGAGGGGAGAAATGGCACAATGATGTGGCCATGCATATGATGAAAAAGAACTACAGGGCACTGTATGTGTCATCGTCCGGCAGTCCCCTTTCCGGAAAGTTGTCTCAACTGGGGATCCCCGGCTATGGAATACATGTTGCCAACCTGAGTTTTCTGAATCCTTTGAAGGTGCTGAAGGTTAGCCGGATATTCAGGAAAGAGAAAGTGGGGGTACTGGTCACCAACCTTTCGGGAGATATGAAAACGGCAAGTATCGCAGGGAAACTGGCAGGTGTACCCAGGATCATCTACCGCAGGGGAAGTGCGATACCGGTAAGGAATTCATTGATTAACAAGCATCTTTACAGGCGGGTGATTACCGGAATTGTGGCCAACTCCCGGGAGACCAAGCGTACCATTCTGGCCAACAATCCATTACTGGTTCCTGATCACAAAATCAGGGTGATTTATAACGGGGTCCGTCTCTCCAGCTATCATTCAAAGGTTGAACCCCTTTTGAGGGCCCGTGACGGAGAGATCCTACTTGGAAGTGCAGGCCGTTTATCCGAGGAGAAAGGGCACCTTTACCTGCTTGAGATGATGCAATATTTAAATGACAACGGGATTCGTTACAGACTGCTGATTGCCGGAGAGGGGCGCCTGTTGCATGCACTGCAAAAAAAGGCAGTGAAACTGGGAGTGGATAAGCGTGTGGAGTTTCTGGGTTTTGTGGAGAATATGCCCTCCTTCTTCCGGTCACTGGATATCTTTCTGCTCTCCTCCCATTATGAAGGCTTTGGTTATGTAATTGCTGAGGCCATGGCCAGCTACCTGCCTGTTGTAGCTTTTGATATCAGATCATCTTCGGAGATTATTGTCGATGGAGAAACCGGCTTTATCACCAGGCAAAACAATGCGCAGGAGCTGGCTGAGAAGGTGCAGGAACTGGCGGCCAGTAAGCGTTTGCGAACCAGCATGGGTAAAAAGGGTAGAAAACGTGTCGAGGAGTTGTTCTCCTTTGAGAAAACACAGGAAGAGATCCAGGATATGATAACCGGCGCCAATGGCGCCTAACCGGTTATTTTCCGTTTTGCTGCAAATAATTTTCGTAGGTATGTTTCCACCTTCGGTGGGACCATAACCAGTATGCCGGATCTTCCCTGATCAGTTTTTCCAGGAGTCGTACATGCCTTTCTGTTATCTCAAAAGGTGGCAGTGTGTTTGGTTCCCTGGTGATCAGCTCAAACTCAGCGACATATCTTCCGCGCCGCACTTTTCGGATTTTCAGGAACAAAACTGCAGCATTCAGTTTTCTGGCAAGCTTTTCAGTGCCCAGGTAGAGCGGAGTGTCGAGACCCATGAATTTGGTCCAGTACTGGATGTTGTGGAGCATGGGCCGCTGATCAGCCAGAAAAACAGTGAGCATCGGTTTCTTTTCCCTCGCATAAGCCATCATTCTCCTGACAATCTGATCCATGGGAATCGGTTCTGCATTAGGATGGGTCCGGTTCTGCCGGGACAGCCGGTTCAGATAAGGATTCTTCAGTGGTTTGTATGCTCCGATTGCCGGATAGGCTGAAATCAGCCCGATGGTGGGGAGGTATTCCCAGTTTCCATAGTGACCCGAGACAACAATCACCTGTTTACCTTCTTCATAGAACTCATTCAGTATACCGGTGTTAATATAGCTGATCTTTTGCCGGAACTCTTCCGGAGTGTGGAACAATGATACAGCTGCTTCAAGGATCATATCGCACAGATGGTGATAGAATCGTTTTGCAGTGGAGCGGATCTGTTTCCGGTCGTAATCCGGGAAGGCTTTTACCAGGTTTTCAAACACAACCTGTTTACGGTAACCGACCACATAATATGCCAGTAAATAGAGGAAGTCGGAAATGACGTAGAGGAGTCGTTCGGGCATTAGATAAAGCAGCCATATCAAGCTGTAGATCAGGATATAGCCTAAAAATCTCATGGATTATCCCAAATCGCTGATGCGTTCCAGCTTGGGCAGGTCCAGAATCCTTATTTTCCTGCCGTCAATGGAGATTACACCCTCCTGTGCAAACGTGGATAAGGTGCGAATGGCATTGGAAGTAGTCATGTTGGAAAGGTTGGCTACATCTTCCCGGGAGAGGTAGATCTTGATGGTTTTGTTATCATCCTCATACCCATAAGTGTCTTTCAGGAAGATCAGTGATTCAGCCAGCCTTCCACGGATATGCTTCTGGGTAAGGGTGACCGTACGGGCATGTGAAAAGCCAAGTTCAGAAGCAAAGGACTGGATGATGCTCATGCTCAGATCGGCATTGCTGCGCATCACCCGGAAAACACTTTCTTTATCCACTATGCAGGATACACAATCTTCAATGGCCACAGCTGTGGCGGTATGGTTCTCTTCCGCAAACAGTGCCCTGTAACCGATGAATCCTACCGGTTTGGCCATCCTTACAATCTGTTCTCTTCCTCCGACACCTTCTTTAAAGATCTTTACTTTACCTTCTGCAAGAATCATCAATCCCAGGGGTTTATCCCCCTCCTTAAAAATGATCTCTCCTTTTTTATAGAATGCACAGGTATAGTTTTGTTTCAGGAATTCTTTCTCTTTGGGCGTCAGTATGGATAAAACAGATTTTGGATTGTCGATGCAATCATCTGCATTATAGTTCCTCTCCTGCATCATATATTAATCTGGTTGATAAATCAAATTATGCTGTATAGCATGCAAAATTAGAAAAAAATATCAAATTCCCCCTTCAATATCTGGCGACCAACGGTAAGCGCCTTCCAATACCGAAAGCTTTTGACGAAACTCTTAAAATGGGAGGGGTCTGGTATCTTTTATATTCATTCTGATTCACCAACCTGATGATTTTCTGCACCAAGCCCGGTTCAATTCCTAAACCGGTCATCTGCTCCGGTGGCAGTTGCCTTTCAATATAAGCTTCCAGGATCTGGTCAAGCTTGTCATAAGGAGGCAGTGAATCGCTGTCTTTCTGGTCGGGTCTCAGTTCAGCCGAAGGGGGTTTCAGGATAATATTTTCGGGGATCACCTCATTCTCACGGTTGAAATATCTGGCCAGCAGGTAAACATCTGTTTTATATACATCACCCAGTACGGAGAGTCCTCCGCTCATATCGCCATACAGGGTGCCGTAACCAACTGCTGTTTCACTCTTGTTACTGGTATTTAACAGGATATTGCCAAATTTATTGGAAAGGGCCATCAGCAGGGTGCCCCTGATCCTGGCCTGGATATTCTCTTCGGTGATATCTTCGGGCAAATCGCCAAATAGGGGCCTGAGTGTCTTGCGGAACTGGTTAAATACCGATTCGATGGGAAGCAGGTCAAATTTTACACCCAGGTTTTGTGCCAGTGCTATGGAATCATCCACACTGTGTTGTGAGGAGTACTGGGAAGGCAGGAGCAGGACATGAAGGTTCCGGGGACCCAGCGCTTCCGTTGCCAGTGCCAGTGTGACTGCCGAATCGATCCCGCCAGATAATCCCAGTGTGGCGGACGTAAATCTCATTTTTCTGAAATAGTCACTGATACCGCAGATCAGTGCATCGGCCATGCTTCCAATCCGGTCGGGTATCTGTCCTGCATCAGGATTGGGTTTATGATGGATCAGTTCATCCAGATCGATGATATCAAAATCCTCTTCGAAAAATTTGAGCCGCCTTACTACCTGCCCCCCGGGATTTACAGCCAGTGATCCACCTTCAAATATAAGTTCTGTCTGTGAGCCTGCCTGGTTACAGTATAAAACCGGCAGTTTATAGCGGGTTGCCTTTCCTGTGAAAATAGCTTGTTTCACCTCCATTTTCATATGTGAAAAGGGCGATGCAGCCAGATTAATGATAACCTCCGGTTTCTGTCTGACCAGTGATTCAAGCGGGTTGGTTGTGTAAAGCCTGCTATGGGAGAATTCATTTTCAAATGGTTGCTCGTCCCATAAATCCTCGCATATGGTCACTGCCATCCGCCGGTTCCTGAATTCCAGGATATGGAAATCCCGGTTCGGTTCAAAATAGCGGTACTCATCAAAAATGTCGTAGGTGGGCAACAACGATTTGCGAAATATCTGTTGTATACGTCCTTCATACAGGAAAAAGGCTGAATTGTAAAGCAGCTTACCCTCCTTGCTGGGATTGAATTCCGGCCCGCCCACCAGTACCCCGATTCCGGGATCAATACTTGTGGCAAGCTTTTCCACATACCGGTTGCAGGTTGTGACAAAATCTTTTCTTTCCAGCAGATCAAGGGGTGGATATCCGCTGATGGATAATTCGGAAAAAACAACCAGGTCGGCTCCATTGCCGGATGCTTTTTGAACGGCATCTACGATCCTGGAAAGATTCCCTTCAAAATCCCCTATCAAATAGTTCAGTTGTGCAAGAGCAATTTTCATAATGGGTCAGAACAAGATTCCCAGGTGAATGGAAATGGAATTCTGGTGAATGTTTGCCTTGTCAAGATCGGTGACATCAGTTAACCCCGAGGTCCACCGGACACCGCCTATAAGAGCAGTGCTGCCTCCAAGCCTGTATTCTGCGCCAACACCTGCATGATAGCCCAGCATGAAAAGGTGGGTGCTCTCCCGGATGTCTTCCCTGTCAAAGGAGTCATCTTTGGTGGAGATATTCGCGTTGATATTGATCATGGGATTAAACCCAACCTGGAGAAAAAAGGTGAGGTAACCCAGCTCTTCGGTTTTTAGTTTGAGCCCTATGGGAAAATCGAGGTATTGATAATGATGATTTATAGTTTGCCCCGGTGTGGCCCAGAGGGAGTCTCCCTTGGAGATAAAAAGGGCAGAGTCAGCATAGCGCAGGCTTCCACCCAGGTTGTTGATGCCAAATCCCAGCGCAAATGCATAATTCTTTTCAAAGAAGTAGTCCATTTGTAATCCCGTGGTGACATGGAACCTGGATCCGTCGGGTTCAACATTTTTTTCATCTGAACTGAACCAGGAGAACTGGGGGTCAATGTGGACGTTGAACTTCAAAGGGCTCTGTGCATATAGCGATATCAGGGAGATCAGTATGAGGATGGTAATAAAAATTCGTTTCATTTTAAATTATTATGCTTATGAGTAATCAAACTTATTTGTGAGGTTATGATTAAAAAAGCTCATGCTCGTTGCATATTTTATACTTTTGCCTGCAAATAGTTATTCAAATTTAATCAATATGACGAGACCTGTTCACCAGATGATGGTTTTTCTCCTTGGTTTACTCCTGCTGCCGGCAGGTTGCAGACACAATCCGCTGGATGTAAAGATCTCCGGGATTGATGTAAAGGTACAGGTGGAACGGTTTGACAGGGAACTTTTTGAAATGAGACAGGATACGATCAACCGGGCCATTGACTTTTTTTACAGCCGGTATGGTGATTTTTTCGATATCTTCAATGTACATGTCATTCAGATCGGGCAGGCTTCCTCACGCCGCTATCCTTCTTACCTCTCCATGTTCATTAATGATCCGACCAACCAGGATGTATATGCATATACCAACGAGGTATTCTCCTCCATGGATCCGGTAAATGAGCAGCTCACAGATGGTTTCAGACATTACCTCTATCATTATCC
>JANTFK010000068.1 GCA_024763595.1 Bacteroidales bacterium
GAGGCCAACCTATGTGAATTCCATTGCCGTAGGGCCGCAAGGCAATGTTTATACCCTTGCCCGGTTTAAGCACAACGGGAAAGTCATAGAAGACCTGGTAAAGATCCCGGATCCCTTTTCAGGAAAATAAATGAGCTGCGTTTGTTGCGCAGTGTAGCCGTAAAATCACTGCTTCTGCTTCATGGCAGTTGCCCCGGTCTGTTTCAACTTTTGGACCTGTTGCACAGCCTCCCGGACAATCTTGTTCTCGATTCCGGGAGCGTAAGGGCCATGATGGCCATATACCCACATGGAGGATTCCCCTTCATACCCTCCCTCCTGTAAAACACGTTCCGAAGGGATATAGGACATCACATCGTTGGCGTAGCCCATGACCATCAGGTCATTCCCAAGGGCTTTACGCAGTGCAAAGGCATAGTCAACCACTACCTCTCCGCCCAGTACAACCAGGGTTTGCTCACCCAGTTGCAGGGTCTGTACCGGATAGTAGGGATATGTCTCCGGGAATTTCTCACCGGAAGCCAGCTTCTCCTTCATTAAAAGTGCCCACCGCTTTTGCCAGTCAGCTCCCTCTGCCAGCGATTTTTCCAGCATTTCGGGTTCCGGCGGGGGAGAGAGTTCCAGTTCAATTTCATGATACACCGTCTGAATGGAAGGTGAGAGTTCCATCATGGGATCCCCGATTACTTTACTCACGGCTACTGCCAGTTCTTTCCCGTACTGCTCGGCCAGTGCCAGCTCTCTCCTGGGTAATGGATTCTGGTCAGCTCCAAAACCTGCAAAGAACATGGAGGTCACTCCAGGATACATTTTCTCAATTTCAATCTGGGCAAATCCCGGATAATCACCCGACCATTTCATGATATCCAGGGTGGTGGCGTGACAGGAATAACCAAAGAGGACCGCCAGTGGCCGCTCCAGGGGGTCACTGATCTTCAGAACCTGTACCACATGGTCCGACGGACCTTTCAGGGAGGGGTTGTAAATGGACTGCTCATCCCACGGATTCTCCCGGCGGTTCACTGCAAAGCGGGCATATCCCACTCCACTTGCGATACGCGCAGGCGCAAGGCTGTTCAATGCCCGGCCGGTCACCGTGATGATCCGGTCCTCCACAAAGGTGCGGTTATGCTCAACCTGCTCCTGCTGTACTGCATCGAAAGGCGGATAGATCAAGGAGAGGTTTCTGTTTATCACAGGACCACTGTGGGTATGTGAAGAACTCAGGATAATATTCCTGCGTTCCAGCCCGTACTTCTCTTCAAGCTGATTGCAAACAGACACCGAGAGCTCCCTGTCAAATCCGATAATATCGGTGGTGATCACCACAACCCTGTTCCCGGCAGCATCTTCCAGGGCCAGGGCCTTGGCCCAGAGGTCATGCAGCTTCCCATCTGCCGGTGATGTACGGGCTGCATAACCGGCCATCCACATATACTCCTGTGGAGTGATCACCGTCTTCGCAACGCCGGCCTTCCACCATCTTTTGTTGTTAGTTATATTGTTCTGACCCTGTGCCGGCAGTGCCTGCAGGATCAACCATAGAAATACCGGGATTAACAGCAATCTTCTCATAAACATTTATTTAATTGACAAAACTAATCAAAGTAATTGTTTCCTGTTCTCATAAACTTTTTGAACTGCATGAACGATGTCGTCCATATCCTTTTGTTCCCCCAGCAACATATTCTGGAAAAACCAGACCGCCTCCCGGGTTAACTGATCATTATCAGGCAGATTGTACAACTCCTCTCTGTAACGATTTAGCCGTTGTTTGGAGAATAGTCGTTTATATCCCCGCGACGATAATGCTTCTTCCATCAGGCCGTCATGATATTGCGGGCCATACCCCCCGTCACAGGGTATGCCTTCTGCACGCAGTGCAGCCAGGAATTTCTCCCTGGGGAGACCATCAAAATACTCCTTCTTATAACGGAACGGATAGAGATGGTAAGCTGAACGTGTTGCACCCTCCGTAAGCTTATACGGTATGATCCCGGGGATATCTTTCAATGTCGAATCCAGGTAAAGGGCATTTTCCAACCGCTTATCAGCATCGGCCCTGGCCCGTTGCATTTGCGACATCAGGATCACTGCCTGAAACTCGGTCATTCTTTTGTTTCCGCCGCGAAACGGGTAACCCTGGAACGCAGACATGCTATTGCCAAAGGCACGGCCGCAATTATGATAGGAGTAACAATGATCCATAATCTTATCATCGTTTCCCACAATGGCCCCTCCTTCTCCCGATGGAATATGTTTCGAGTTCTGGAAGCTGAAACAACCCAGGTCTCCCAGCGTACCGCACTTTTTGCCGTCATATTCGGCCAGCCAGGCCTGGCAGGCATCTTCAATTACGACCAGGTCATGTTTTTTTGCAATGGCGTTGATCCGGTTCATGTCTGCCGGCAGTCCCAGGATATGGACGGGAAGGATGGCCCTGGTACGCTCATTGATCTTCTCCGGGATTTTATGCGGGTTGATATTAAACGTCTCCTGGTCGGTATCGGCAAAAACAGGGAGGGCCTTCTGGTTAAAGACCACATTGTAGGTGGCGATGAATGTGTAGGGAGAGACAATTACTTCATCCCCTGCATCCACCCCCATCACATGCAGGGCTGTTTCCAGGGCTGCTGTCCCGCTGGCTGTGGCAACGGCGCGTTTGCTTCCAATGAGCTCGGCATAAAGCCTCTCAAATTCAGTACCTTTGGTGCCCCTTCCCCTGTACCAGTCTCCACTCCTGAGCACAGATAACATGGGTTCTTCAGCATCACTGTACCACCGGGGCCATTTCAACCAGTCAGCGGTTCTTACCGGTTTTCCGCCTTTTATGGCAAGTTCAGAGACTGCTTGCAGCGGGCTTCCCAACAGGGATATGTTGCCTGCCAGTACTGTGCCCACTGTTCCGGTTGCTGTGCTGGCAATGAATTTTCTTCGGGTAAAACTGTCAGGTCGTTTCATGATGATTGGTTATAGTTCCTTGATCTTAATGTTTCTGAACCAGATCCTGCTCCCATGATCCTGCAGGCATATCTTTCCCGATTTGGCCAGACCGTAGTCGGGGTATTTGTCCCACTTGCCACTGTTGCGCCTTTTATACCAGTCGTCGCTCCAGGGAACAAATTCCACCACTTTTTTGCCGTTCAGCCAGTACTCAGCCTTTTCGGGAGTAAACACAATCTTCGAACTGTTCCAGTCCCGCAGGTTCACGTGTTTCTGATCATTGGGAAGATACATGGCATAGTCGGCCGCTGTTTTTTGCCACGCTTCAAGGGGATAGGGGTTTCCGTTTTCATCCCTGAAGTCGTCATCTTCAATGAGCTGGTACTCCGGCCCGGTTTCATAGGCAGCCTTATATCCGGGACTTTCCACCACATGGTACATTACCCCGCTGTTCCCGTGGGGTCCCAGTTTCCAGTCCCATTTCAGGATAAAATTCTCATACTCCTTTACGGAGACAATGTCCCCTCCGATGTCCCCGCCAAGCCCCTGTCCCACCAGGCACCCATCTTCCACGATCCATCCGGAGATCGTATCCCCATTCCAGTTTTTCCAACCTTTGGTGGTCTTACCATCAAACAGAAGCACCCATCCGTCACTTTTTTCCTGTTTCGTCAGGGTATTGTTAACAACAGCCTGTGATGTGTTACCGGATGAAGCCTTCTCTCCCCCGGATTTACAGGCAACCAGTGACATCATTACAGCCATTACTGCCGTTACTGCATATAGCATCATCTTTTTCATGGATTTGGTTTTAGTATATTGAACATTTCTACGCAGGGAGTGTCCATCCCTCCCTGTAATTGTGTTTGATATATTCTTTAACGGTCTCTTCGGCATTCATGGTAACATATTTGGTGTCAAAATGCGGATGCCCGTCGATCACGCTGAAGTCATCCGATGTAACCACATGCAATTCATCGCCGCCGGTAATATTGGTAAACTTCATGCCCGGGCCGTCCCACTGCAGTTCCCTGTCCAGACTCTGTAACCTGACAGCCAGCACCCCCATAACCACCATTTCATTGAAAGGGCCTGCCATATAAAAGTTGGAATTAGCTTCAACCCGGTTTTCCGGGTTTTCTTTACAGGCACGTATCCAGTCCTGTTCATGGGGTCCGTCGGCAATGCCTCCCACAGGGTAATCCTTTACCCTCCGCAGGGTTTCGGGAACATTCGGTTTCCTGCCTGAAAGCAGCCTGGGGTTGATCCCGGCCAGGTTGCAGATCAGTTTGTCTTTGGTTCCCACAAAGAGGCAACCACCCATGCGATCCTCCATCAGGGGCTCCCCGTCTGCCAGTTCAGCAGGCCTGGAAGGCATCATGCCCCCGTCGTACCAGAATACTATTGCTTCAGGCATGGCTGTTTTAATATGGGAGGGAAGTCCCGTTCGTGCCGGGAAGGTGTATTCCACCACTTCGGCTTGGGGAGCAGACTCTGTGTTCACCTGTGTGGAAGAGCCCTGGACCTTTATGGGATATTCCAGTTGAAGCGAATTGAAAACCGGGTTCAGGATATGGCAGGCCATATCGCCCAGGGCACCGGTCCCGAAGTCCCACCATCCCCGCCAGTTCCAGGGTGTATAGATACTGTGGTAAGGACGCGTAGGGGCCGGACCGATAAAGAGATCCCAGTTCAGGGTATCGGGTGGTGTCATTATCTCTTTTGGACGTTGGAGCCCCTGTGGCCAGATGGGCCTGTTGGTCCAGGCATGTACCTCTTTTACCTCCCCGATCTCCCCGGACCATATCCACTCTTCCACTGTCCGGGACTCAGGTGAGGAATTTCCCTGGTTCCCCATCTGGGTGGCAACCCGGTACTTCCGGGTAAGTTCTGTCAATAACCTGGATTCATATACCGAATGGGTAAGGGGTTTCTGACAATAAACATGTTTTCCCATGGTAATGGCCCTGGCTGCTATAGCCGCATGGGAATGATCTGCGGTTGCGATCATAACGGCATCGATGTCGTTCCCCATTTCATCCAGCATGATGCGCCAGTCCCAGTATCGTTTCGCTTTTGGAAAATCCTCAAAACAGGCGCTGGCATAGGACCAGTCCACATCGCACAGTGCGACAATATTTTCTGTATTCATCGAACGCAGGTTGGTCCTTCCCTTGCCTCCGATCCCGATCCCGGCAATGTTCAGTTTATCACTGGGAGCCACATGTCCCAGTGCCTGGCCCATAACATGGGAGGGAACAATGGTTAAACCGGCAGCAGTGGCTGCCCCTGACCTGACAAAGGTTCGCCTGGAGATCCTGGGTTTCATCCGCTTGAATTTTTCTGTTTATGTATGTTTATGCGTATAGATGTCTTATGACCTTTTAAGGAAATCGTCTGCAGGCAACTTCCTGCCGGCGATACCCTCCCGTCGATTTCTTCCAAATTAACAAATTATCTGTAGTTCCGCTTCAGGAAGACGGAAAATAATAGTGCAATCTCAAAATATGCAACATCCGGGTCAAAATGTATATTGACACCCTGTCCGATTTAAGATACTTTTACAAAATAAATCTATTTTTACTCATCAGCAGCAAAAGAACACGGTATGACTAAATTGGAACCGCTTATTTCCATCTCCCGGTATTATGGTACCAACCCCGATTATGTCATTGCAGGCGGAGGAAACACATCTGTTAAGGACGGGGATATACTCTACATCAAAGCCAGCGGGATCTCCCTGTCCACCATTGACAGAGATGGTTTTGTTGCGCTCTCCAGGGAACTGCTTCGCCGGATCGAGGAGAAGCATTATCCGGAGGATCCTGTACTGCGCGAAGAAGCGGTCAAGCAGGATCTGCACAGGGCGATCATCGATCCCTCCCACCTGAGGCCATCGGTGGAAACCTCCCTGCACAACCTGATCGATTACGCTTATGTGGTCCACACCCATCCCACCATGATCAATGCTGTCATGTGTGCCAACGATGCCGAAAAAGAGGTGGCTGAACTGTTTGGGACAGAAGTCCTTTACATGGGGTATACAGATCCCGGTTATACACTGTTTAAAGCGTTTCAGTCCCGGGTCCGGGAATATAAAAAAGCGCATCAGGCATCTCCCCGGATCATATTTCTTCAGAACCACGGTATATTTGTGGGTGCCGGTAGTGTGGATGAAATAAAACAGATCTACAGTTCCGTCGAATCCGCTATCAGGGCCCGGAAGAACCTGACGATCCCCGCGAGTAAACCGGTAACTTATCAATCGCCGGCCGCTTCTTTCATAGCCGGTTATTACGCTTCCCGGGACCTGGTTTCACAGGCTTTCAGAAGTCCGCTTTCCGATCATTTCTTGGCTGACAGCGATTCTTTCAGGAAGATCAGCCGACCTTTCACTCCGGATATTATTGTCTATTGCAAATCACGATATCTCTTTCTGGAAAAGGGGACAACGAATAAGGCTATTGAAAGAAAGCTGCTGGAATTTAAGGAATCAAACGGGTATTATCCAAAGGTGATCCTGGAAGAGCAGGGTGGAATGATCCTGGTGGAGGAGAACGATAAGTCGCTGCAAACGGTGCTGGAAGTATTTACCGACATGATGAAGATCAGCTATCTGTCGGAACAATTCGGTGGCCCCCATTCTATGACCGACGGGCAGATCAGTTTTATCGATAACTGGGAAGTGGAAAATTACCGCCGGAGCATTGCCAGATCCTGATTTAACCGAATAATGTAATTATTGTAATGGTTGTTTTTTTTACATAAATTCGTTTTTTACCTATTTCCTGTAAGATGAAAAACTACCTGATTTGGGGCCTGCTGGGCACTGCTTTACTGATGCATAACTTTGGTTGTCAACCCGAAAGCACTGGACCTCCCAATGTATTGATATTGTTTGCTGACGATCTGGGTTTTTCCGATCCGGGATGTTATGGCGGTGAGATCAAGACCCCCAACCTGGATCAACTGGCCAGCGAGGGGCTGCGTTATACGCAATTTTACAATACTGCACGGTGCTGGCCTTCCCGGGCGGCCCTGCTGACGGGCTATTATCCGCAACAGGTGGGGCGGGACAGTGCACCCGGTATTGAAGGGGGAGGTTTTGGTGTGCGTCCCGGTTGGGCCCGGTTGCTTCCGGAATACCTGAAAGCGGCAGGTTACCGCTCCTATCATTCCGGGAAATGGCACCTGGACGGAATGCCCCTTGAAAACGGGTTTGACCACTCCTACATGCTGGATGACCACAACCGGAACTTCAATCCTCAACTGCACTATGAGGACGATGTGAAGCTTCCTCCCGTGGAGCGAGGTGCCGGCTATTACAGCACTACAGCCATTGCGGAAAGGGCCATCGGGCAGATGAAAGAACACCAGGCGGCACATGCCGGAGAGCCTTTTTTCTCTTATGTGGCTTTTACCTCACCCCATTTTCCGCTGCAGGCACCCCCGGAGGATATTGAAAAGGTGGGGGATCGCTACGTGTCCGGCTGGGAGCAGGTACGAAGGCAGCGCTGGGAACGGATTCGTGAGATGGGGCTTGTGAACGGCACCTTGTCGGAGGTTGAACCGGAGACTGGTCCTCCCTACTATTTTCCCGAATCCCTTGAGATCCTGGGCGACGATGAGGTGAACCGTCCGCTGCCCTGGGATTCACTGACCCCGGAACAGCAAAAGTTCCAGCAGGCGAAGATGACCATCCATGCGGCCATGGTGGAGCGCATCGATAATGAGATCGGGCGTATCCTTGATCAGTTGCGCAGCATGGATGTCTACAGGAATACACTGGTTATTTTTCTTTCCGACAACGGGGCCAGTGCCGAGATCATGGTACGGGGGGACGGGCACCACCGGGAGGCCGCCCCCGGTTCAGCCGATACTTATCTGTGCCTGGGTCCGGGCTGGTCCACCGTGAGCAATACCCCTTTCCGGAAGCACAAGACATGGGTACATGAGGGGGGGATTGCCACCCCTTTGATTGTCCACTGGCCAGCGGGTATTGCGGTAAAAGGGGAATTACGGCACGACCCGGGCCATGTGATTGACATTCTTCCCACCATTCTTGACCTGGCCGGCATTTCGCTTCAGGATAGCCTGCAGGTACCCATACCCGGTCGTTCCCTGCTACCCACTTTTGAAAAGGATCAGAAATGGGAAAGGTCCATCTGGTGGTACCACGAGGGGAACCGGGCCCTCCGTTCAGGTGACTGGAAAATTGTTGCGGCGAAGGATGAACCGTGGGAACTGATCAACCTGGCAACAGACAGGACAGAATCGAATAACCTGGCCCTGGACGAACCGGAGAGGGTGGCGGTCATGGAACAGGAGTGGGAAAAGATGCTGGACTATATTAAGGAGGTGGCTAATCAGTAAAAAAGGATCATTACCACTCCAGCACCTCTTCGCCAGCTGTGGCAAGGGTGCCTGTAATCCAGTGAGCCCCCGACAATTCTTCCGGCGAAAATGCGGTAGTCAGGGCCAACACCCTGGCACCGGCTGCCCTTCCTGCTGCCACTCCGCTTATTGCGTCTTCTACCACCAGGCAGTGTTCCGGGGGAACACCTACCAGTTCGGCTGCCTTTAGAAAGATATCAGGAGCGGGTTTTTTATGTGTAATATCCAACCCGGTAACGATGGCATGAAAAAGGCTTCTCGTTAGCCCTATTTCGGCCAGGTTGATGTTTACTTTGACCGGGTCTGCACTGGAGGCAACGGCCAGTTTCAGTCCCCTCTTCCTGCATTTTGCTATAAAGTCATGCACCCCGTCCAGAGGATCCAGTTTTCCGCTTACCAGTTCGGCATAGATGGCATATGTGCGGGCTTTGTCTCTTTCGATATCAAAGGGAATGTTATGTTTTTCCGCCACACCACCCAGGTAACGGTTCTCACCCATCCCGGTAAACGGCAGAAAATCTTCCGGAGCTACCTGGTATCCTTTCTCTTTAAACATTTCAATACCGGCCCGGCAAATGAACACTTCCGAATCTACCAGCACCCCGTCCATATCAAAAAGGACCGCCTTAATGCTGTTTTTTTGCATCCCTAAATGTAGCCTTTTATTTTCATTCTTCGGAGCTGTTCCCGTGGTTTTAAAGCGTTTGCCGGCCTGCCACCGGTACCAGGCAGGCACCTGTTGCAATTTGAATTTCCTTTCTCTATTTTTAAAGAGTATAAGTCAATTATTTATAAATGTAAATCATCTGTGAACGCATTATGGCAATCAAAGAAAAGATGACATCACGTGAAAGGGTGCTTGCCGCCCTTAACTTTCAAATACCTGACAGGGTACCCATTGATCTGGGCGGATTTCAGTCGGGAATTCATAAAAAAGCCTACCTGAAATTGCTTGAACACCTGGAGATGGAAGAGGAAATTGTCATGCTTGATCCGGTTCAGCAACTGGTCCGGCCCAGTGAACAGGTGCTGGGATTGCTGAAGGTGGATATCAGATATGTGACCGCAAAGGGACCCAAAGATTTTGACGGTACCATCCGGCAGCGCTTCCGTAAGGGGAAATTATGGTACGATCTGAAGGACGAGTTCGGGGTGGTCTGGTCCATGCCCGATGACCAGCAACTCTACATGGACATCAGTCATCATCCCCTGGACGATGCCACCATTGAAGATGTTGCCTCCTATCCTTTTCCGGACGGAGGCAATCCTGACCGGTTCGAAGGGGTCCGGGAGGAAGTGCTTGAGATACAGAAGAACACCCCTTATGCCGTCTCCACCGGGATTGGCGGTGTGGTGTACGAGGTGTGCTGGTATATGCGGGGATTGGAAAGGTGGTTCATGGATATGCTGGAAAATCCCGCATTTTGCGAAGCGTTGCTGGACCGGATACTTAAGTTCTGGCTCGACTATTTTACAGGCTTTATGAAGGAGATCGGCGACATTGTGGATGTGGTAATGATCGGTGATGACCTGGCAGGCCAGAGTGGTCCGCTGTTTTCCCCGGAGTTTTACCGTGCCATTGTCAAGCCCCGGCAGAAGAAGCTGGTGCAGCATATCAAATCCCTGACCGGCTCTAAAATCTGGTACCACACCTGTGGTTCGGTTGTGGAGTATATCCCTGACCTGCTGGACAATGGGATCGATATCCTGAATCCGGTGCAGATCACAGCACACGGCATGGATCCCAAGATTCTGAAAGAACGCTTTGGGAAGGACCTGGTATTCTGGGGCGGCGGGATCGACTCGCAGCATGTGCTGCCCTTTGCCACTCCCGAAGAGGTAAAACGCAACGTGAAATCCAACATGGAAGCCTTCAAACCGGGTGGCGGTTACATCTTTAACAACGTGCACAACATCCAGGCCGGAGTTCCTCCGGAAAACATCCTGGCCATGTATGAAGCGGCCTACAAATATGGATTCTATTAAATGCCATCAGGTTCATTTAACATATTGTTGTAAGCATATCATTGAATGTTTTTTTCTGGAGCAGGTAAAAATATCATCATTAATCACTGAAGTGATTCTGTTTCCAGACGGTCGAAAGTACTCATCAATTCTGCGAGCCGTTTTTGGATGGCTGCAACACCCCCTGCAACATTGGATTCCACGTTGAGGGGCATGACCGGGTCATGCAGCGACATTCTGAGCAGGAACCATCCATCTTCACCTTCGCCTTTACATTGAGCACGAATTCCTTCATAATTGGGTTGTTCCGGGATCCAGCCCGGTTCAGCAGCAACCATTTCGCCCACCTTTTGCAGTACCTGTTTTCCGTAAGTACCGAAATCTTCAGTTTTGATTTTCAGCCTGAACGCTTTTGCTTCCAGAGGTCGGGGCAGTAGCGCTATCAGGCTGCCCAGGGTTTTTCCCTGCCGGTGCATCCGGGCCGCCTGGATCAGCAGCTTGGCTACCAGGTAGGCCCCGTCATCCAGAAAATAGTTCTCTTTCAGGGCGGCATGACCCGAAGTTTCGATGGCCAGCCAGCTCTCTTTGCCCTCATCATTGAGGCGGAGTGATTCGTTGATCACATTTTTGTATCCCCGCTGAAAGCGGTGATGAACTCCTCCCAGGTGTTCTTCAATAAACCATTTCAACCCGGCCGAGGTGATGGAATCGGTTACGATCACCGATCCCGG
>JANTFK010000069.1 GCA_024763595.1 Bacteroidales bacterium
AAAGTTTTCATGGAGATGTTCAGCGATTTCCCTTTAGCTTTAAAACTGATTGCAGCAGGATCCATGTCAGAAAGATAAAAGATCCAGGAACGCGATTTTTCAGCACCCTTCTTATCTGTATGCCGCTCTTCAAATTTCAGTTTGCATTCGTTGCCTTCAACATGGGTGAAACGGTATTGATAGGTGTCGCTGCCGAACTGCATTTCACCGGTATAATCTTTCAGCCAGGATATTTCATGCTGGGCATGAACAGGCAAAAAGGTAAGGAGGGTCATGGTTGTAAACAGGGTTGCGAAATAATGTTTCCGTGCAGGCATAAGGTCGAGTTTTTGCTTATTTCAAATAAAAATATGCAATTCTTTCCAATGATCAAGGAAAGGTTGTATCCCTGCCCGTTACCGGTAAGTTATAATTCTTCTAAATACGCAGTTATATTACCCGTGTTCTGTCAATTTGTAATATATTTCGTGGTATTTATTATAATCTATCATGAAATCATTAATTATACCCCGTGACTGTGCAAATATCGGGGAGATCAGGGAAGCCATTGACGTGATTGACCAGGAGATCATTCGACTCCTGGCACTCCGGCATGAATATGTGAAAGAGATCGTTAAATTCAAAAGCAGTGACGAGGCGGCCATTATAGCACAGGACCGGAAAGAGCTGGTATTAAAACAGCGCAAAGCATGGGCTGAAGAGAGGGGCCTGGATACCGGTGTGATAGAACAGGTATTCCAGGTAATCATCAATAAAAATATTCAGTTTCAGATGGATATTTCAAATTCCAATAACCAATCATAAATTTTTTGAAAATGTACCGTAAAGAAATAAAGGTGATGGATTGCACCGTACGTGATGGTGGTTTAATGAATAAATGGCAATTCAGCGACGAATTTGTACGTGCCGTGTATAAGGCGTGCCTGGAGGCCGGGATCGATTACATGGAGATCGGTTATAAAAGCAGTGAATCTGCTTTCTCCCGCGACGAAGTGGGTCCATGGAAATTCTGCGATGATAAGGACCTCCGTCGTGTAATAGGCGATAACAATACACCTTTGAAGATATCGGCCATGGCCGATATAGGCAGGATCGATCCCCAGGATATTCCGCCTGCCAAAGATTCTGTAATTGATATGATCAGGGTAGCCTGCTATTCACACCAGGTGGATAAGGCAGTGGCGCTTGCCGAGTATTGCATCGACCAGGGCTATGAAACCTGTATCAACCTGATGGCCGTTTCCAAGGTGAATGAAATGGACCTTGACCAGGCCCTGGAGGATATTGGCAAATGCAGGGTTCCCACCGTGTATATTGTGGATAGTTTCGGCAGTATGTACTCTGAGAATATCCAGCACCTGGTACAAAAGTACAGGAAAGCGTTTCCTGATAAAACCCTCGGCATACATGCCCACAACAACATGCAAATGGCCATGGCCAATACGGTTACGGCTATCATAGAAGATGTCAACATGCTGGATGCAACCCTGCTTGGAATGGGCCGGGGTGCCGGCAATTGTCCCGTCGAGATACTGATCGCATTCCTGAAGAATCCCAAATACCGACTCCTGCCACTGATCGATGTGATCCAGGAACATATCCATCCTTTGCAAAAGGATATCAAATGGGGCTACCATATCCCCTACCTGATCACCGGTGCCCTCAATGAGCACCCCCGGTCTGCCCTGAAATGGATGGATTCGGAACAAGGGGAGGACTTTGTCGCCTTCATGAAGTCAATGCACGATTATGAACTGCTGGAATAATATACTGCGTTTGTCGCTGGCAGCTGTACTGGCGCTGTGTTCCGGTGCTGCCGGCGCACAGGGAAAAGCCCTCATTTTTCCGATTCCCCAACAGATGGAGGAGACCGGCCACTGGTTTACGCTGGATGAACAAACGGTCATACTCATTCCCCGGTATCCTTCTGAGAATGATCTGAAACTGGCCAGGTCGCTGGTCAGGGAACTGAGCGATAAATACGGTATAGCCCTCGAAACATTGCATGTATCCGTTGTTCCGGATGACCAGAGGCACCACATCATCATGGGTGTGATTGACAATCCCCTGATTACTGATTATTGCAGGGCACATCAAATCGAAATTACTGCGGAAAGTCCCGGTAAGGAAGGATATGTGCTGCGGGTTGAAGAGAACAGTGTGGTGGTGGCGGGCTGGGATGAACGGGGCGCTTTTTACGGAATGCAGTCGCTCAGGCAACTGGTACGCGAGCAGGATGGTTTCAAAATTCGGGGGGTTCATGTTCGTGACTGGCCTGTCATGCCTTTCAGGGGAATCAGACTCTATATACCCGGACCGGAGAACATCGCATTTTTCAAGCGCTTTATCAGGGATTTTATGGCATTGTACAAGTACAATAAAGTGATTATTGAAGCCAACTATATGCGATTGAACCGGCATCCGGAACTAAATGCCGGGTGGCAGGAGTTTGCCAGGTATATGAAATATACGCGTACCGGTGAATTACAGGGCATCCATGGCAATGGAAAGGATTCCGGGCACCAGGATGCAGCTGACGGTTTTATAATGGAACAGGATCAGGTAAAGGATATTGTGGATTTTGCCCGTGCCAGTTATATTGAAGTGATCCCCGAGATCCCATCACTTACTCATGGCTATTACCTGCTGACCAGGCATCCTGAATTAGCTGAAGCCAGGGAGGATAATTGGCCGGATACCTATTGTCCCTCCAATCCGGACACCTACAAACTGTTGTTTGATGTGATGGACGAGTATATCGGGGTGATGGATCCCAAAATGATCAATGTGGGACATGATGAATGGTGGGGAGCGCCCATGAATGTTTGTCCCATGTGCAAAGGGAAGGATTACTCGGAACTTTTTGCGAAAGATATCCTGAAGCTGCACGGCTACCTGGCCAAAAAAGGGATCAAAATGGCCATGTGGGGAGATTATCTGCTGGAAAGCGTCCGGGGTAAAGGTCCGCAGGAGCGAACTACGCCGACCGGGTACAAGTACCAGGTTCCCGGTGGATTAAGACCGGAGGTGGTCCGGGAATCCATTCCGAAGGACATATTGTTGTTGAACTGGACGTGGGGAAGCCAGGAAGGTGAAAAGGAACTGAGAAGGCTGGGGTTTAACCAGATCTATGGTAATTTTAAACCCAATATCAGCAACTGGGATACCCGGATCGGGAGGAGTAATATAACAGGCGGGGCTCCTTCAGCGTGGATATCAACCAATGAATTTACATTCGGGAAGGACCTGGTAATGAATTTTCTGGGATGTGCCAACCTGCTCTGGTCGACACACACCATTCCGGAGATCGATCTGGCTGAATATGTTTGGGAGCAACTCCCCGTAGTGCGAAGAAATTTCAGGGGTTACAACATGCCCAGTGAGGACGGGGATCCGGTTATTCCGGTCGATATCTCTTCATCCTTTAATCTGCCATTGGATGCGGATCAATTTGGAGTTCAGCTGACTGCATTAAAACACGGAACCTTAACTTCCGGGAAAAAAATATTTGAACTGGCGACACCCGCAGGTCCGAAGGAGCAGATTGCGGTGGTTGCCGGAGTTCAGGGGGAGGGTAAGAACCCTTTTGACCGCCGGGTTCACGGTATCCGGATCGGGGAAGATGTAAGCAGTCTGATATTTTTGCATGCCTGCGCTTTACCGGCCGGAAACCAGAAGTCCTATTTCAATATTGTCAATACCTTTGATTCGGCCGATCTGCTGGGGTGGTATGAAGTGGTTTATGATGATGGATACAAAGCGATCATTCCCATTCAATATGGTGTGAATATCCTGGAGTGGAACCCGGGAGGTGAAAAATCCCTTGATCCGGGAGAAGGAGAAACAAATTCGCCCCAGAAAGCTTACTGCTATGAAGGGGATGCCCTTGCGTGTTCATCGGACATGGACAACAATCCGGTATATTTTTTTGCATATGAGTGGGTTAACCCACGGTTTGGTAAAAAAATCAGGGAGATAAACCTGATGGGCTCAGATCACTACCAGGCCACACAGACGGTATACAGTCACGTGGTTACGAAACCCCTGCCAGGTAATGCTATTGTGTTACTCGGGATCAGTAAAGTGGGTAAACGGGTAAATGTTCATCAATCGTATTGAGAAAACTGAAATGCATTGAGAAAGCTAAAAGCCAATATATGAAAAGGTGGTTCATTTTTTTGATGTCAGGTCTGGCCGGGCTATTCATGCTCTCCGGTTGCGGAAGCAAATTGCCGGAGATTATAGCCGGAGGGGATGATCAGGTGATCATCATTGATGCAGCAACATCCGATACGAGTAATCTGAACATTGTATGGAGCTGGAATGCAGGAGAGGCAACCGGTTTACCGGCAGTTTATAAAGATTACATCAGGTCGGTCGATGATTGTAAACCGGTGGATAACAATTCAAAAATATTGCTGACCTCCTCGAGCGGTGCTGCCGTTGTGGTTGAGCGGGAGACAAAAAGGACACTTTTTTATGCCGGATATCAGGGTCTATAAAGCACGGGTAATCACGAAATAACCCCTCTCTCCTGCCCTGATTACGTTGAGAAAAACTGCACTTTACTCAAAAGGAGGATGATACTGGTGTAAAAACACTTTCCTGATGTTCGGTTTTTTCATATCTTTTTTATCTACCAGACAACAATGAAGCGTGCTTTGCGATACCTGCTTCCGGCTGTGGCGGCCGTAGCACTGGGAGGGATAATTTATATTTTTCTGAGACCCCCCGGATATGCATTTATACACTGGCTCGATGCTTCAGGGGTAAAAGATCTGACGAATCAGTTAAAGGGCTGCTCACTCTTTCCTGCACATGCGGTTCCCGGATGGGTGGTCTACTCCCTTCCCAACGCTTTATGGGCATTTTCATATTCGTTAATAATCACCGGGATCTGGTTCAGGGGCAGATCCGGTTTGAAATATTTCTGGTTGGCCAGCATACCGTTCCTTGTGACCGGTTTTGAATTGCTGCAGTTAACAGGTACCATACCGGGAACCTTTTGCCCGCAGGATATGGTGCTGGGTATTACAGGGATGATTTCCGGGTTCCTGGCAGGTTTGAAATTAACCAATCCAAATAATCATGAAAGATCAACTACGTTTTAAATCGTTTCTGCTATCCTTTCTTTCCGGAGGGGTTTTACTTCTCTTTTTCTTTTTAGCTACCGGGTCCCTGTATGATTTGCTGAGTCTTTATAATTATTCACAAACTACAGTGTACTCATCGGATGACGGGACCTACACCACTCTTACAGCAAGTGATCATACTTCTACTGAGACTAATGGGCCAAGAGATCCACAGGGAAGATGGGACGGTGATGTGACCATCGTACAGAAGAAAAAAACCGTGCCTGGAGGTACCTGGGTAGTTTCATCAACCGAGCATGTTCATATGGAAGAAGGCATGCGGCATGGAAGAAGCATTACGACCTACCCGGATAAACCTGATAAAGAAGTATGTTACCACATGGGGCATGTTATTAATTGTCAACAAAAAGCCACCCATGTAAACAATGCCGGGACCAGCGCATTTCAACTTCTCAGTGAAGGATCTCCATGGTTTATGAATTCCCTGGCTGTCTATGGTTTTGAAGATACTTTTGTCGAAGCTTATATGGATACCCTTGAGCTGCTCCTTGCCGCCTATGAATTTTCTGTAGTAGACTTCAGTAGTTATTATAATGACCTGCTTGACTCTCTGAGTTTGACCAGGTATGATACCGTCACTCAGGCGAACGCTGTCTTATCGCTTATTCAGGGATTTGAAGAGATGAAAAATGCCGAGTTCAGACTGGCCGTGTTAGATGTCAGCCGGATGGAAGGCGGCAGCACCTATAACCACATGGCGGAAAAATACCCCGGTTATTTACGCTTCCTGGCATTGCTGGATATCAGTGAGCCGGATTTTGATGAATTTTGCCATGAATTTGACAGTATCATGAACAGTTATGGGCCGCTCGATATGGAGGATCCGTTTTTTGTGGACAGTGTGGATAACCGGATCATTGCAACGCTGGACGTCATTGGTTCAGAAGAGGAAGAGAGTGGTGCAAAAAAGGGTGCAATAAAAAAAGCATTCAACTCCTATGTTTTCCTTCAGGAAGCTGTTTCTTCAGATGTAGCCAATGCGGTTCTCTTTTCATTTTTCGAATACTATAACCGGGGCGACCTGATACAGCAGGCTCTGAGGCGTGCTTACCTCATAGGCAATGGTGTTACCCTGGTACCCACCGTTACAACAGCTCTTCTGAGCATTGAATCTGCTACCAGTGCTAACCTGGCCGGGTATATTGTTGATGACGGAGGGGCAGCTGTTACGGCATCGGGGATCGTATGGGGAACCTCCTACAATCCTTCTCTGGATGACCAGGTTGCAGCTGACGGTTCAGCGTCCGGGATTTTTTCTGTTACACTGGACGGGTTGACCGGAAGTACGATATATTATGCCCGGACTTATGCCACGAACAGTGCCGGAACTGCCTATGGAAACTGTATCAGCTTTACCACTGAAGGGTTTGTGATCGGCATCCTGGAAGAGCAACAGCAGGCTCCCGGCCTGGAAATCTATCCAAACCCTGCTTCTGACTTTCTTCACCTCAGGATTGAATGGACATCATACGGGAGTGCTGAGCTATCCGTTATGGACCTGAACGGAAGGGTTGTCAATCATCGGGCATTAATCGGGTTAACTCCGGGAAAGGAGGAGATCGAACTGGATCTTTCCCATCTGCCGGCCGGATTGTACCATTGTTTGCTTGAAGCAGATAACCAGAAGGTACAATCTGCCAGGTTTATGATCGTGAGGTAAGAGGAATCGCATTTATAATCGGCAGGGGTCGTATACTAAGAAACTCATTTATGAGTTTTTACTAGTGTGCAACCCTCATGTTATTCCGGAGAATCACATATCGCCGAATCCTGAAACTCTTTCTCTTTCTGCTCTCCGGAGTGGTGTTGATCAGCGGGCTGTTTATCGTATTGGTCCTGGCAGGGGCTTTTGGAAAAATACCGGATAACCGGGCATTAAAACAGATACAGAACCCTGTGGCTACAGAGGTCTATTCGGCCGATGGTGTGCTGATGGGAACATACTACATCCAGAACAGGCAGTACCTTGAACCATCCGAAATACCCGAAAGCATCAGCCAGGCGCTGATCGCAACAGAGGATATCCGTTTTTACGAGCATCATGGTATAGACCTGCGAAGCCTTTTCCGTGTCTTTTTTAAGACGCTGCTACTTGGAAACGAGGGATCCGGGGGTGGCAGTACCCTTACCCAGCAGCTGGCCAAGAACCTCTATCCCCGTGAGGATTTCGGTCTCCTCACCATGCCGGTGAATAAAGTCAGGGAGATGGCCACTGCCCGCCGCATGGAAAGCGTCTACACCAAGGATGAGATCCTGGAGCTGTATCTCAGCACGGTACCTTTCGGGGAGAATACCTACGGTATCAAAACTGCTTCCAGGCGTTTTTTCAATAAGGATCCGCAGGATCTGCGCCAGGAGGAATCAGCGGTGCTGGTGGGCATGCTGAAGGCAACCGGAAGCTACAACCCGGTGCAAAACCCTGAGAGTGCCCGGAAGCGCCGCAATGTGGTGCTGGCCCAACTGGCCGGATATGGCTTTTTAGACATCGCTGCGGCTGATTCCCTGCAGGCCCTGCCCCTGGTAGTGAATTACCACCCTTTGCCCCATAATGCCGGTATTGCCCCCTATTTTAGGGAGTATATCAGGGCAGCACTGGATACATGGTGTAGTGAGCACTATAAAAATGGGTCGGACCATTACAATCTCTACACCGATGGTCTGAAGGTGTATACAACCATTGACAGCCGGTTACAGCAGTATGCCGAAGAGGCAATGGCCGAGCATATGGCCCACTTGCAGGAGCTCTTTGAGAAACAGTGGAAGGGAGATGACCTGTGGAAGGGGTTGACAATGGATCAATTGCTGATCAATTATGACGGTCCCCGCCGTCCCGGCATGGCAAAGGAGGCCCCAAGAGAGATGGAGCTCTTCACCTGGAATGGTTTACAGAAGAGATCGTACAATACGATGGATTCGATCAAACATTTTCTCCGGTTCCTGCAGGCGGGCTTCCTGGCCATGGATGTGAGAACAGCTGAAATCAGGGCATGGGTGGGTGGTATCAACCACGAATACTTCAAGTATGACCATGTGCTGGCCAGGCGTCAGGCCGGATCCACTTTTAAGCCTCTTGTTTACCTGGAGGCACTGGAACAGGGGATCTCTCCCTGCGACTATTTTCCCAATGACAGTGTGGTATATCATGCGTATGACGACTGGACACCCGGAAATGCAGATCATACTTACGGGGGATACTATTCCATGCGGGGAGCACTGGTGCACTCGGTCAACACGGTGAGTGTGGAACTGTTGATGCAGGTTGGCATAGACAGTGTCCTTGCGCTGTGTCAAAAAGCGGGTATACATTCACCGTTGCCTGCTGTTCCCTCGCTGGCACTGGGTTCAGGGGCTGTTTCACTCTATGAGATGGTGGGGGTCTATCAGGCCATTGCAAACCGGGGAATAGCCAGAGAACCGGCCTGTATCAAAAGGATCGAGGACCGGAATGGAAAGGTGCTTGATACGATGGGCGCCGCGGTTGAGGGCACTTCAATCTGCACTCCCGAAAATGCCGAAATGATGATTGAGATGTTAAGGGGTGTGGTAAATGAAGGTACGGCATCCGGATTACGTACACGTTACAGGATGGCTTCAGATATGGCAGGTAAAACCGGTACAACACAGCATAATACCGATGGCTGGTTCATTGGCTTTACCCCCGGTATGGTAGCTGGTGCATGGGTGGGCGGGGATCTGCAGAATATTCGCTTTAAAACCCTGCAATACGGACAGGGCGCTTATGCTGCCATGCCTCTCTGGTCGGGTTTCATGCAAAGAGCCTTTCAGGATGATCGATGGAGCAGCCTGCAGGATGAACGATTCACGATCAGTGAAACTGCACGAAGCCAGCTGTTGTGCGATGATTACAGGGAGAAAAGACCCTTTCAGTTCACACCTTTTGAAAAGCTGAAAGAAAGCAATTTCTTCAGAAAGTTGTTCAGACGAAAAAAGCGGTAATCAAAGTTTTAACAAATGCCGCTTTCTTCTTGCATCAGTGATGTTTATCAACAACCAATCCTGCCGATCCCAGACATAGGTTTATCAGTACGGATTGACTCTTCCCGCAGCAAACTGCGAGGAAATTCAATGTCCAACCCATTCCCGGCTTGAATGCCTTGATTCTTATCACTAATTTAGGGTAATTTTTCAGGGAAGTTCTGAATGACTTAAAAAGATAATGATGATCAGGAAAGATTTAATTTACACAGTTGTCTGGCTGCTGCCTTTGATGCTGATGTTCTCGTGCAATGAGCAGCGGGAGCAGGCAAAGCCAAACATAGTGCTGGTCATGTGTGATCAGCTGCGTTTTGACAGGCTGGGTGCAACGGGTGATACGGTGATCAAAACACCGCAAATTGACGCCCTGTCACATGAAGGCCTGTTGTTTACAAATGCCTATTGCCCCTCCCCTGTCTGTGCCCCGTCAAGGGCTTCGGTCAAGACAGGATTGTTTCCTCCGGGCAACGGAGTGATAGCCAACTGGGTTCCTTTTAAGGAGCAGGTGGCAGGCACAACGGATATTGACCGTTACCTGCTTATGGAAAGGCTCAGGACCCTGGGTTACACGACGGGAATGGCGGGCAAACTTCATTTTGTGCCGGCAGATGATTCCTTTGGATTTGATTATAAAGCGTTGCATGATGCACCTTATTCGGTATATGCCGACGATGATAAGCATTCTGACTATATTAAATGGTTAAAGGAGTCGTATTTCAGGGAGAGCGATAAGGATATTGTGGGAATTTTTGATGCCGATGAGTCGTGCTTTTCTGAAGATATCTACAGGTTTATTATGGGAAGTGGATGGCGGACGGAAGCCCAGCATGATATTCCCTGGACCGTGGAACGGTCAGTGGATTTTATTGAGCACCGGGACAAAGAAAAACCATTCTTCCTTTTCACATCCTTTTTTGGCCCGCATCAGCCTTACCTGGCGCCTCCTCCATGGGATACCTTGTACAAACCGGATGATATTGTCCTGGGTCCCAGATTCTATGCTACCCTGGAAAAGAGCCCCATATTCCGGATGAGTGCACTGGGTGGCAGGTTATCCGACAAGTTGCGTTCTGAATGGGACGAGCAAACATACAGGAAGGTTATTGCTGCCTATTACGGGCAAATATCGATGATAGACCATTACCTGGGTAAATTGTTTGATGCATTGAAGGAGCGTGGTTTATGGGATAATACCTGGATCATTTTTGTAGCCGATCACGGGGATTTTAATGGTGCCTACGGAACCTTTTTCAAGGGAGCCATGTATGATGTGAGCGCCAAAGTTCCTTTGATCATCAAGCCTGCAACCGGAAAGGGTAAAAAACCTGTGGAAGGAGAGGGTATTAAGGGGGTCAGGGAGGAGCTGGTAAGTACCATTGACCTCTATGGAACCATCCTGGATATTGCCGGTGATAAAACCTGGCGTGATCTTCCCGAAATGGAATCCGTATCACTTCTTCCCCTGGTCCGGAACATGGGTGTATCACAATGGAAAGATGAGGTCTGGTCCGTTATCGGTGCAGATCCCGAAAATAACCTCTGTATGCTCAGGTCGGATTCATTAAAGATAATCAGGAAAGCTGTCAGTAACGGGGAGCCCCTGTATGAGCTTTATGATTTTAAAAGGGACTCCTTTGAGACAGAGAATTTGTATGGGCAGGCCTCCTATCTGGAAACCGGGGAAATGCTCAGGGATAAAATTGATGCCTGGTGGAAAAAACAGGCCGGACGGTATCCCGTAAAGGTGCCTGTATACGCTTGGATGGGAGGACCTCATGAGGCTACCGACCGGGAGATCAGAGCGAATTTTACAGATTTGAAGAATAAGGGAGTAACCGGCCTTATGTACCATGGTGGTCATGATCCGGAAACCTATC